>JALVJP010000113.1 GCA_027028225.1 Candidatus Parcubacteria bacterium | reverse complement strand
TGTACTTGTTTTCTTTTCCTCTTTCTTAGATGAGCTCGTCTTCTTCGTCTTGCACGTTCGTTTCTTCGAAGATGATGTAGTCTTCTTTTCTTCCTTTGTTACCTTCTCCTCTTTTTTTGTTGATTTCTTTTTCTTATCTGTTGCCATAGTCTTTTGTGTTATTTTGCTCGTAACAAGTTGAGTTCGCTTAGCACCTCCTGACTCTCTTTCATAAGCTCCACAGGAACACGATCCGGAGCATGAACAGAAAGCTGTTTTATCTCTTCATCAATTTCTCTTGCCCTCTTTTCTAGTTGCAGAATACGTAGAAAAACGAGACTGTCAAAGATTTTCTTTCGTAAATACTTCGTCGTCATCTCTTCTTCTTCCACTACAAAGAGAACCATTTCTTTCTCCTCTTCAGGAAGCGGAGCGATGAGAGTTTCTATATCCTCTCCCCCGAACACTCGCTCGATGAGTGAACGGAGTTCTTCATCTTTCCCTCCTATGAGCGGATCTTTTTGCAGAAGTGCATAGATGAAAAGTTTTACCTCTCGTTCCGTATCTCTCCTCTCTTCCTCTGAGGGAACTTTTCGCGAAGGCTCCCCTACCGCATGCTGGGAGGAAGTCAGCGAAGTTTGTGAAAGCTCGAATGATGCGTCTTTCCGTACGAGAGGACCAACCGTTTCTAGGTAACGACGAAAATCATCAGCAACCGACTCCTTACTCATTCCGAGGAAATGTGCGAGTCTCTCTATTGCATGTTCCCGTTTCAGCGCACTTTTCATTACCGCGAGAACAGGAAACACTTCTTCCTGTAACAGTGTAAGTTTTTGCGAAAAATTGAACTTACCACGAAGCGCTCCTTGTATTTCAAAATCAATGTAATCAACTGCTTCCTTTACGAGGAGGTCCCACTTCTCTTTCGAACGAAGAATGGTATCTGCCGGATCCTCTCCTTCCGAGAGAATAATGAGCGAAACATCAAAATCACGCGCGTATGCCATTTTCACCGCGCGTCGTGCTGCACGAATTCCTGCGCGATCTGCGTCGAGTGCGAGTGCGATATGTTTCGTGAAGCGTGCGATAAGAGAGAGCTGTTCATCACTCAACCCTGTTCCCGATACTGCCACAGTGTTCTCATACCCTGCCTGATGACTAAGCACGACATCAAACTGACCCTCTACAAGAATCGCAAGGTCATTTTTTGAGAATGCAGATTTTGCGAGATGGTAAGGGTAGAGTATCTTTGATTTTTCGAAGAGTATCGTCTCTGAACTATTGAGGTACTTTGCTGGGTGATCATCCTGGAAAATTCTTCCGGAAAAGGCAACAACTCGCCCTTGTGTATCGAAGAGAGGAAAGAGAATGCGTGAGCGAAAGCGGTCAAAGAGCGTTCCATCTTTCTTTTCTACCCCCACTCCTGACTTCACAATCTCCTCTTTTGAATATCCGCGTGTCGTAAGAAAGCTCACCGCACTTCCCCACTCTTTTGGAGCAAAACCGAGACGAAAATGAACGATTGTTTCATTAGTGAGTCCGCGAGAATGGAGGTAATCGAGTGCGTCCGTATTCTTCATCAACTGCTCATGATACCAATTCGTGAGATCTTCATGGAGCGCAAGGAGTCGTGCGCGCTCATTGTATTCTGAAGGTGATTTCCGTTCATCAAGTGACACCCCTGCCTTCTCTGCGAGAAGACGAAGTGCTTCTGGAAAATCAACTCGTTCAATTTTCTGAATGAATGTGAAAATATCCCCCCCAAAACCGGCAGAGAAATCATAGAAAAAACCCTTGTCGGGATGCACGAAAAAAGAGGGGGTTTTCTCCACATTAAAAGGAGATTTTCCCTTGTAGCTCTTCCCTGATTTCTTCAATTCGACATACGGGCTCACTACATCGAGAATATTTAACCTCTCTTTAATGAGCTCGGGGAGTGAATTCATACTTCTTGTATACCTTTTTCTTCCATTTTTTCAAGGAAAATCAATACAAAAAGAAAGGATTTCTCCCTCTCTCTATTTACATCAGATTATCGTTTTCTTCTTTAGCTCTCTCAAGAATCTTCACCACTCCATTATCTGCATCGACTTCCACGAGATCACCGTCTTTCACATATTTTGTGATATGTTTTACCCCTACAATGCAGGGAATGTGCAATTCCCGTGAAACAATTGATGCATGAGAAAGTGCTCCTCCATGTTCCGAAATAATTGCTCCA
>JALVJP010000112.1:6375-6716 GCA_027028225.1 Candidatus Parcubacteria bacterium | reverse complement strand
TATTATAAACGCAAAAGAAAAAAATACTATAAAAAAGGAAAAAATATGGTAAAATATGCTAATGAGAAAAAAACAGTATGGAGCAAAAACACAAGATTTTATCCCAATAAAGGAAATACGGGATGGAATTGTTGTATTAAACGATAGGTCTATTCGTGCAATTCTTCTCGCATCTTCTGTAAACATGGCACTTAAATCTCAAGAAGAACAGGAAGCACTCATTAGTCAATTTCAGGGTTTTCTCAACTCACTTGAATTTCCAATTCAAATTACTGTCCAATCACGACGATTTGATGTTCGCCCCTACCTTCTCACACTCGAACGCCGTCTTCTCCAGCAGA
>JALVJP010000112.1:0-6365 GCA_027028225.1 Candidatus Parcubacteria bacterium | reverse complement strand
AATTACTTCGAGTTCAAACTCGTGAATATATTGAATTCATAAAGTGGTTTACAAGCTCGGTAAACATTATGAATAAAAAGTTCTTTGTCGTTATTCCTTACCAAGGAACACTTCTCAATACGAACAAGAATGATAGTTTCTTCTCAAGTATATTTGGAGGGAGTAATAAAAAGAATAAGTTTAAGAAAGAAGTGGAACGTTTTGAGGAACAGAGAAGCCAAATTGAACAGAGAATCGCAATCGTTCAAGGAGGACTTCGCCAAATAGGGATTCGCTCAGAAAAACTCAATACTGAACAAGCTATTGAAGCATACTATTCAATGTTTAATCCCGGGGAAAACCATAGAAATATTCCCGACCTAACAAAGAGTCAATAAGAATTGCTATCAGCACGAAAGAAAAAGAAAAACCTCCAATGAGGCTTTTCTTTTTCTATCTTCTCCCAAATCTAATTGCTCTCCCTCCTCCGTGAGAACTTCCTGAATTACTTCCAATACTTCCTATTCTATCTGTATTTCCTGAATGACCAAAACCTGTAGAACTTCCTCCATGAGAGTACCCACCGTGACCACGAATAATGCGTCCTCCATGGACATGTCTTCTTCCGTAAACAAATGATCTATCGTAGCGAGGGCGATAATGGTAATCATCATAAGGACGATAGTATCCCGGATTATTATTACTATGGAAAATCATTCTATGATGAACAGTAGTTGGATGATATTCTCTCACACGCACTGGCACCGGTTGTCTTCTTATTATCTTTACTGCATGATCAACATGTTCATTCTCTACAGGAACCTCCAAGTCAACAGGGTGACGCGGAATATCAATTGGTTTGCAGTTACATTCGAAGTATCTACAGGTACTACTCTTCTCGCATCATCAATTACCCCTGCACCACCATACTCTACTTTCACCCCATGATCTGTTACGTTTTGTGCGTGTTCAACCACCTTAGAAACATGATGATTAGGATCTCCAAAGTACTCCCAAGGTCTCTCAACCGTCTTAGCGGTTTCTGCAACACGACTTACTGTATTTTTGATACTATCAATGACACTCAATTTTCCATCACTAAGCATATGCGTCTCGAAGAGATTTCCTGCCTTATCAACCTCCATAATTGCAGGGATTTTCTTCCCACCTGCTTCAAGGTATGTTACGAGATACCCATGATCTGGTTTAAGTTTAAGAAGAACTTGCCCCTTATCAGAAATGTATCCGAGTTTCTCCGCGAGATGCTTGAGTGTGAGAGGGGAGGTATCTTGAATCCCAAATACTTTCATAAGATCTGGATTTCCACTCAATTGTCTCTGCATAATTTGAGTAACCCCATCACCAGGTTTAATAAAGATATCATCTGTGAGTAACTCTGGTTTAATATGTCCGTCCTTTAAGAGTGGACTGAACCCTTCGCGAATATGATCTGGGAGGTCAATAATAGATTTATGCTCTATTGAGATAGGTTCTGGTTTTATCTTATCAGCTCCTATGGATTCAGCATGCTCATGGATATTATGCGTTTGAACATAGTGTTCAAGCCCTGCAGCAGTAAACGCCCCGACGACTCGTCCAATACGGTCAGCCCAGATGCGCCTCACATGCTGCTTTCTCACTTTCTTCGCGCGTTTCACCTCGTCTTGAAGGAGTTCGTCGCGTCGTCCGTTGTAACTTTGTGTAATTTGATCAATTCTCTTCTTGAGCAACTCTGGATCCTTGATTGTCTCTCTTGCTTCTTTAAGTTGCTCAGCTCTCCATTTTCTAATTTTTACAAATTTCTCACGGAAATCTCTTCCTCCTGTCGCATCATAAACCTTACGGAATGTCTCACCTCCAAGGTAGCTGCCTGCGAAACGAATTGCTTGGGACCCAAAACTTGCTGCTGCAATCTCACCAAAGAGTGCGGGAGCAAAGATACCACCTGTGATAGTTGCAAATGCTGCTGAACCGATAGAAATTTTTATTCGTTTTCTTAATTCTCGTTTATTCTCTGGATTTTGATGCCATACCTTAAACTTTCTCCAAAGAACACGAAACTCGTTAAACCCTTTTACAAGGAAATTTCTATCTTTTACTTCATCACGAGTAATCTTCGCTTCAAGATTCATAAGGTGATCTTCAAGACGACGAATTGATTCTTTTGTGAGACTATAAGAATCAATGGAACCTTCTTTTTTCAATTTCTTTTCATTTACGAATTGCCGAAGATCAAGCGACATAAAGAAATTCCTCTCCTCATCTGTCAGTTCACTCGTCGGTCGCTGAGCAAGCTCGAGTGCTCGTAAGTATTTTTGGTGAAGCTCCTGATCATTATCTTTCGACATTACCCAACGAAAAATCCGCTTAGCGTAAGTTCCTTTAGAAGTCTTACTCATAAGACGATCCCTGTCGGCAAATTGTGTTATTACCTTTTTGATGTAATTAATTTTCCTGTTTTGTGCCGACCACCTCGCTCGTTCGAGCGCAGTCATAATATTTCCGCGTCTTCTTTCTTGTCCACCCTCATTCTCTCTTCCTTCATTATTTCTATCTGGTCCATTATTACTATCCTCTGAACCATTATCAATCCCATTCATTATTCCAATCGTTTTAAATATCTCATCAAACGCATTCCCTATTGTGTTGTATCGTTCTTCTATTTCTTTAACGCGTTCAGTATCCCCAGCTTCTTGTGCTTTCTTTTTCTCCTCGTCAAAAATAGCTGTTATCTTATCGAGAATTGCTTTGAAGTCTTCATATGTCTTTGCGTTTTCAAGCCCTTCGTGAATTTCATTCTTCATCTTTTCTATTCGCTCAATATCTCGCCATGCGTTCAGATATTGAGTATCAAGAGAATTTCCATTCGTTTCCTTAAGTCTCCTCTTTGCAATCTCACGATACACCTCCTGCTGTCTGAGAGCAAATGCATCAATTTGCCTATGGATAGTAGTTTTTACATTCTCAAATCTCTCGCGAAGTTCTTTCTTATCAGACCCATTTTCTCCTTCCGAATCTAGAGAGGTCTCTTCATAGAGCGGAGTAAACACTCTCGTGAGTAGTTTCATTGCATTATCCTTGAGAATCATTCTCGCTCCACGAGCGGACATATCACTATCACCTCCAGTTATCTGAGCATCTTCTAAGCCATCAATAAGAACAACAAGATGTGATTGTAGACTATCGAGCGTTGGATACTTTTGGAGTATATTTTTAATCACTTCCTTTACATCAAAGTTTCTCTCTTCCTCACTTTTTCTGTCTGGATAGCGATTAAAATGTGCCAAGAATAGAAGACGTAATCCCCATTTTGCCCAGACATCTCCTTCAAGTTCTTCTACTGCTTTATCGAGAAGATTTTCACTAACTTCTCTATTTTCTTTCGTTTTCTCTTCTTTCCTTGCCCTCTCAGAGTTAGATGCTTCCCTCCTTTTATCATAGAGTGGAGTAAATGAGTCAATAAGAACAGGAAATCCATCCCATCGATGCTTCATTCTTTGCTCGCTATTTAATTTCTCATTAATTGCTTTTTGAAGATCTATCTCAAGCTCATCAACAGAGGAATATTCTTTGAGAATTCTTTCAACCATCTTCTTTACATCCACATATTCAGTATTGTCGGGAAGATATCCATCCTCAAGAAGCACAAGGAGCATCTTTGCACTATCATTTCCTTCTATTTTTCGAATGGCCTCATTTTTTGCATTGACTGTGTATTCCTTTTCCTTCGTTGTTTCTTCATCCTCATCACCGCCTTCTCTTTCAATTTCCCCAAATTCATTTACTGAATATTTTTTTACTGTTTCTTCACCTTTATTACCATTCTTTTCCATTTCTTCAATAACATTATCTTTAACCTCCTCAAGTTTATCCTCAAGTGCCTCCTTTGCTGGTTCTGATCCAGAAATACCTCTTAACTCATCGAGTACTTGGAGAATCTCATTAAAAGCATTCTTTGCAGATTCAAGATTATCCCTCAACTCCTCAAGACGAAGAGAATCTCCCTTTTCTTCTGCTTTCTTCTCTTCTTTTGCGAAGAATTCCACAAGCTTATTCCATATACTCTTATACTGCTCTTTGCTTGTAGCAAGCTCTACCGCGAGATGAAGTTTATTCTTCTCCTCCTCGAGACTCTTTTTCTTCTCTTCTGACTGAATATATGCTTCATCAGAGAGGTCCCCTTTTGTATCGTTTATTCTCCGACGTGAAATATCCTGATACCTTTTTTGTTCAGAGCCATAAAAAGTATCAATCTGTTTATGAAGTGTATCTTTAGCCTTTTTTACTTTTTCATGAGGCTTTCTCTCATCGTTATTTTCGTTATTTATAAAACTCATTTCCATAGGCGTAATAGTGTTATTTAGTGATTAAAAATTGCTGAATAAAATCTCCAAGCTGAGGACTCTTCCAATGTTTTTCGAGATCACTTTTGTTAACGAGATATACCTTTCCAAGATTCCCATGAGTAATCCCAAGAAATCTTAAAAAGAATTTTCCACTACCGTCTCCTTTTATAGAGAGGAGAAGATATTCCTCCCCACTAAGAACGAAACTATCAGAAACCATAATGTCTCCATCGAGGAAAGGTGTATGTAAATACGTTTTCTCGTCCATCATTATGAGTGTAGCATAAAACAGAAGAAAGAAACAAGAAAAAATGGTTTTTCCTCAAAATTTATTTAACATAAATAAACATCTATGTCAATATCCCCTTATAAAAAATACTGCTATCATTTTTGCGTACATGGCTGACACAGGAAAACGGCTCGAAGAATCGAGTGTGTTTGATTCACAATACAATAAGAGGGTGGTAAGAAGTGCAGGAACGCTGTTTCTCTTCCTCGCTCTTTTTCTCGTTCCTTTTTTGGGGCAAAGAGAGAGTGTTATTGCGGAAGATAGAGACTTTCAATCAATCATCCTCCCTTCAAATCCTTTCGGAGTTCTCACAGATTTAGGAGTTGGAGGACCAACCGCAACAGATGTTCAGGGAGATACTCTTGTCTCCCATATTGGTTTTGATACCGATGATTATCAATCAGAACACCCTGCGGAAGAGACGACTGAAAACGGAATTCGCATCTATGTTGTCCAACCAGGGGATACCCTCTCTGAGATAGCAGAAAAGTTTGGAGTATCAGTGAATACAATTAAGTGGGAAAACAAGCTCAGTTCAAACACTCTACGAGTAGGAAAAGAGCTTCGTATTCTTCCGGTGACAGGAGTTCTCCATACGGTTCGTAAAGGAGACACTATTTCGTCGATTGCGAAACGTTACGATGTTCCTGTAGATAACATTAAGCTCTATAATAATGTTGACGAAAAAGCATTGAAGCCAGGAATGAAACTTATTGTTCCAAACGGAGTGAAGCAAGATACAGTTACAAAAGCAAAGACCACTTCACGAAGTTACTCTAAAACACGAACGAAAACAATTTCTTCAAGCTCACGTTATAGAAATTACTTCATTCGACCTTCTCGAGGAAGAACTACATCTAAATTCGGACCTCGCCGTTATGGATTTCACTACGGAATAGACTACGGTCAGTATTGGGGAGCTCCGGTTGTCGCCTCTGCGAGTGGAGTGGTAGAGAAAGTGGTGAGCTACTGTGGAGTAGGAAGCTATCGCTGTGGTGGTGGATACGGAAACAATGTTCTCATACGACATAGTAATGGAACGAAGACTCGCTATGCTCACTTAAAGAGCACGCTCGTAAAAGTAGGACAGCGAGTAGAACAAGGACAGAAAATTGGAACGATGGGAAACACCGGAAATGTGCGCCCACGACCACGAAGAGGAAATCACGCGGGAACCCACCTTCACTTCGAAATTATTGATTCACGAACAGGAAGAAAAATTAATCCAAACTTCCTTAAATAGAAAAACACTTCGCAAATTGCGAAGTGTTTTTTATACAGACAGCAGATGATGGCATCTAGCACCACCACACTATATATATTATTTCACCTAAACCCTTATCTTGAACTGACTTTTTCACGATCGTGAAAAAGTCAGTTCAAAAACAACCAATACGATTTCTCTTCTCGGGATTATATCTTTATGTAAAGATAAAATGGTGGAAACTATCTCCTTATACCCTCCCTCCTGTTTTAAATATTTTCAGATAATCTCGAATGCCAAGCTCTTTGAGGTAATCAAGGAATTCTTTTGGAAGAGGTGATGGTCCAAACCAAACACTTCTCTGAATCTGTTCGTAGTGAAACTTTTTTAATTAATCCTCTAAACCCCCAGCTTCAGCTGGGGTGTACATTTGAAGGCAAGGCCGTAGCGAAGCGTGACCGAGAGGTCACGTTTCGCAATAGGATAATAGGATATACGAAAACCACCCTGTCGTGAGACAGGGTGGTTTTATCTATTTCTTACCACA
>JALVJP010000111.1 GCA_027028225.1 Candidatus Parcubacteria bacterium | reverse complement strand
TCAAAAATAGCTTTTACGATATTCTCTGCTTGAACCTTTGTTCCTCCAGTAATATCTACAACAATGTTAATGAGATCTTGCTTCTTCATATTATTCTTTCTCTTAAACGGTTAAGTAGAGAGAATAGATTCTCCCTCTATGTGTTAAGTATTACCCATTAAGAGAAAAAGAGCAAGGGTTGAAACCTTTACGATTTAGAAAAACTATTTTCTTTTTTTAATTACTGCATCAACAATTCCGTAGCGTTTTGCCTGTTCTGCATTCATCCAATAGTCCCTATCAATATCCTGTTCTACTTTTGCAATCTTCTGTCCTGTCGCCTGTGCAAGCATTTTCGTGAGTTCTTTCTTAAGGTAGAGAATTCTTTCTGCAGTAATTGCAATATCGCTCGCCTGTCCTTCAACTCCTGTCATCGGTTGGTGGATCATTACGCTTGCATGTGGAAGCACATACCGCTTTCCCTTCTCTCCTTGGGAGAGGATCATCGCCCCCATTGATGCGGCCATTCCTACACAAACCGTAGAGACTTTTGGTTTGATGTAGTGCATCGTATCGATAATCGCAAAACCTGCGGAAATGCTCCCCCCTGGTGAGTTGATGTAGAGGGTGATATCCTTTTCCGGATCTTCTTGTTCGAGGTGGAGGAGTTGCGCGACAATTGTATTTGCCATGTGTGTTTCAATCTCTCCTGCAACAAATACAATCCTCTCATTGAGAAGTCGTGAGTAGATATCAAAAGCACGCTCTCCTGCGTGTGTTTTTTCAATAACTGTTGGTATAAGCATAGATACGAAGAGTATAGCATATTTTTCCATCAAAAGAATACTTATTGAAAAATGTTTATACTCTTAAGGTATTGAATATTTTCATGTTGTTTGTGGATAAAAGACATTTTGTATATGATTACAAAATGTCTTTTATGCTTATCGTACATACTTTATTGGTCTGTACTTGTATTTTTTATGTTTCATAAGAAACAAATACATGAATTGTTTCTCATGAAACAACAAGATTTTTTATTCTTTTCACGTAAAACTTTGTTTTTTCTTCATTTTCTCTTGTTTTATAGACGAGATAGAGATCGATTTGGAATGTTTCATAAGAAACATCTTCTTTTTCTAGATATTTTAGAGCCGTTTTGTATATTTTTTGATATTTTTTCTTATCGATGTTTTCTGCCGGGTTGTAACTCTTTTTCATTGCTTCTTTTATACCTGTTTCAGGTGAAACCGATAGTGTGATTGATTTCACTTCTATAATGTGAATAGTTTTTCCTTTCTTTGCAATTATATCTATTTCTCCAAGTCCGTGTATTTCATAATTTTCCGCAAGGATTTGGTATCCTCGTCTTTTAAGAAGATCTATAACCGCTTTTTCCGCTATTTTTCCTTTTCTCTGTGTTGGAGAGTTAAGTTGTTTCATATGGAACACTATATCACATTCTCTTCTGTGTGAGTATGTTCCATATGAAACACTCTTAATTTGTGCTTACATTATCCTTCCCTCGGTTTGCCATTCCTGTACCCGCCTACGCGGGCACAGACTCCAGCGGGAATTTAGGAATCCCTCACACAATTATCTTTTGTGTGAGGGGTTTTGTCGGTGACACCACTTTTGCTCTCCTATCTTAAGTGAGGAATGAAAGTAAAAACGCACCCACTTTAAGTTGAAATACTGGAACAAGTTGCAAAAGTGGTGTCACTCCAGAGAACAAGCACGTTGCTTGTTTACTCACACAAAGTGGTAATACTCATGGATCCCCGATCAAGTCGAGGATGACAGAGAAACCGCTTTCGGTTTCTCTGTCATTTTTATGTTTCATAAGAAACATATTATCCTATTTCTTATGAAACAAATTCTATTACCATTTCGTTTCGCTTGCAGTGGATTATACTACTTGTTCCGTTTCATAAGGAACACTATATAGCTTATTTTGTGAGTTTTGTTGTGTCTCTGTTTGAAGAAAATTGTTTCTTATGAAACAAAACGGTTTGTTTCATTGGTAAGTACTATGTGGTTTCTAGATATTAATCTCTTCCTAGATTCTTGTACTCAAGATGAATATATTCGTTTTTTATGTAGATAAATTATTTATTCGGGTTATGTTAGCTCGTCCAGCAAACAAGAGGTTTTGTTGGACTTTTTTGTCAATTTTATATCAAAATAGGTCCTTTATACCCCTTTTTCACAGAGTTATCCACAGTTGTCTTTTATTTTTACACATGAGTCTCCTCAATATACCCATATGGGTATATGCAAAAAATAGGAGGGTATTTTCTTGCCTTTTTTCGCCAAAAGAGTATATAAAGAGTGTTCCACCCGTGGTGAAATGGATATCACAACGGTCTTCGGAACCGTTTTTCCAGGTTCGAGTCCTGGCGGGTGGACACGTTTATAAGAGATAAAAGCTCGCTCCCGCGAGCTTTCCTTAAATAAGAATAGTATGAATAGAGAACAGCATAATATTCCTCCTTATCCACTATGGATTCTCGAAACGATGCATAATGCGGGTTTTGAGGCCTTTCTCGTTGGGGGGTGTGTGAGAGATCTCTTTCTTGGAAGAAAGGCAAAAGATTGGGATATCACCACGAATGCGCTTCCGGAAGAGATTATTTCTCTTTTTGAAGAGAAGGGGATGAAGACAATCTACGAAAATTCCTTTGGGACAGTTGAGGTGCTTGATAAGGAAAGGAGAGATAGTGGGGAAGAGGTATTCCGGGTTGAGATAACTCCTTATAGGAAAGAAGGTGCGTATTCTGATAAGCGTCACCCTGATTCTGTCTCTTTTTCGCGTCATATTGAAGATGATCTTCAACGAAGAGATTTCACTATCAATGCGATGGCGTATGACCCTCATCACGATACACTTATCGACCTCTATGGGGGACAGGAAGACCTCGAAAGAAAAATTATTCGCACGGTAGGGAATCCAGATGAGCGGTTTCAGGAAGATGTGCTAAGAATCCTTCGTGCAGTGCGTTTTTCCGCGCAACTTGGGTTTTTTATCGAAGAAAAAACAGCAGAGGCGCTAAGGAAATTTTCCTCACAACTCCCACATATTTCTCAGGAGCGTATTCGTGATGAGTTTACGAAGCTTGTGGATGCAGAGTATGCAAAAGACGGAATGGAGATGCTCCGTGCGTTTGGTCTTCTTGAACACATTGTCCCAGAACTTCTTGAGAGTGTTGGAGTAGAACAAGGAGGAATCCATCGATTTGATGTGTGGACTCACCTTGTGAAATCACTCGAATTTGCGACTCAGGAGAAGTACCTACTCCATATAAAATTTGCTGCACTCTTTCACGATATCGGAAAACCTGCCTCGCGACGACCTGCACAAGGAAGAGGAACGAAAGAGTGGACCTTCTATGGACATGAGGTAATTGGAGCGAGGATGACGGATCGTATCTTGAAACGACTTCGCTACTCGAATGAATTTCGGGAGAAGGTGGTGAAACTTGTCCGTTACCATATGTTCTTCTCTGACCCAGAGAGTATTACGCTCTCAGCGGTGCGTCGACTCCTTCGGAATGTGGGAGAGGAACTTATTTGGGATCTCATCCGTTTAAGGAAGTGCGATCGTATTGGAACAGGGAGGCCAAAAGCGGAACCGTATCGGCTCCGCAAGTATGAGGCGATGATTGAGCAAGTACTCCGTGATCCTATCTCAGTGAAGATGCTCGCAATGAATGGAGATATTATGATTGGTGAGATGGGGATGAAACCGGGACCGCGGATTGGATGGATTCTCCATGCACTTCTCGAAGAAGTACTCGATGACCCAAAAAAGAACACACTCAAATATCTCAAACAGAGAGTAGGGGAGTTGAATGAGCTCGATGACGAATCGCTTCGTGCGCTTGGGGAAGCAGGGAAGAGGAAGGAGCGAGAACTTGAGGAACAGGAGTTGAAGAAGTTGAATAGGAAGTATCGAGTTAAATAATAAAACACATTATTCAGATGTTTAATGTGTTTTTTTTGTTTTAATATTTAATATGGAATATTGTTTTCATATAGAAATTATGATATAATAATATCGCTATGAAGTTTTCTCACAAATTTGAAAAACCTAATAAACAGGAAGACCTTGTTTTAAAAAAGAAAGAAAATGAAAAGAAACGCAATATCAACATAAAGAGAGCAGTACATCTTTTAAAGAAAACCTTTCTTATTGGAATGAGTGTTCTCACTATTGGAGGTTCTACACTCTATCGGTTTCGTGATAGATACCCTTCGGAGAAAATTGTAAGAGTGGTGAATGAAAAAGAACGAGTTGGGTTTGATGAAACGACGGAGAAAATTCTTTCAATAATTGAAGATGAGTTTATTGAGAAAATGAGAGGTGTTTCATTAGAAGAACTCACAAAACAAGATGAGGAGATGCTGAGGAATCGATTTAAGAGTTTTGTAGCTCAGTATCTTGATGGGTTGAAGGTTATCCCAATCGAGAAAGAGGTGGATTATCCTCTCATAATGAGAATGGTGAGAAAACCATCTGGTTTTTATGGTGATGGCGAAATACATTTAAAGGTACCAAAATATTTGCTTGATATAAACAAGAAGAATTTCTTAGAGGGAAAAGTAGAGGATTCAAAAAAAGAAAAAAGGGTAAGACGTACAGAGGAATATGAAATCTTCATTGCTGAAGCAGCACATCATATTAATAGAGATCTTGATATACTGAGGTTTGTAAATATTCCTGCAGATATTGTGAAAAACAAACTCGACCAAGGAGAAACATATAACGATTACCTTGCGTTAGAATTTCAAGCTCATTCTCTCACTGAAAGAGCAATTCGTGTCTATCTTGAACAAAAACTCACAGAAAAAGAAATCTCCTTTGAGAGAATTTATCAAGTTTTCTTAGATTCATATAAGGAGGTTATTCATACATTAGGAAAGAGGGATGATTTATTTAAGAATAATGAGCAAAAGAATTTTGCAATGCGAATTGCGCTTGGTGAGATGGAGTATCAATTTTCACGGAGTTTAGCATTCAATAGTAAGAATAAAGATGCAAATTTTGAAGAAGAGCTTCCCGCTATTAGGGAATCGTTATCAACATGGTTGAAAGATTCATTTCCATCGTTTCTTGAACAACTTCATTCATTTGATACAGAACACTATATCTCTAAGGATGTTTACCATGCCATCCTTTGGAAATATGTATCTGTCTTTTTAGATTCGAAACATATTCCTATAGAGAAAATGACCAAAGAAGAAGCTCAATTGTTTATTGATGATTTCTTCATTCATAAATTCTTATTCAACAGGAGTAGTCTTGTTAGGTATGGAGATATAAACTATGATTATCAGTCAAAGGTTGTAGAGCATCTTGGACATATTGCCTCACTCAGGAATGATTCTTTTATAAGAGAGAAGATTATTGCTCCTTACGCAGATTTATATCTCACAGATGTTCCTTCGTTCGTATTAAAGGAGTACTTTTCCGATAGAGAATTGGATAGGATTATTTCTCCTTTATTTGAAGCACAGATTACCTCTTACTATAAGACATATAAGAGAGAGCTTTCAAGAAAAGATATTCATGAAGATTTCAGATTTTTCCTTAGGGAACTTAGAGAAGCAATTGAGAAGTCAGACAGGGAGAACAAGGATCAATTATATGAGTCGTTATCGAAGAAGATTCAAAAGGTAGAGCAAGAAGTGGTAAAAATTCTCATTGACCAGCAGAATGTAAAAACGCATTGATGGACTCAATGCGTTTTTACATCTCTACTTCAATCTCAATTCCTATTGGAGCGTGATCAGATCCGGTTACCTTATCGTAAATAGTTGCACTTGTAAGTTTTTCTTTGAGTGATTTGGAGATGAGGAAGTAATCAATTCTCCATCCCACATTTCGTGCGCGAGCGCCCGCGCGGTAGGACCACCACGAGTATTTCACTTCCTCTGGATGGAGATAGCGGAAGGTGTCAATAAATCCTGCTTTCAAAAAATCAGAAAATCGTTCGCGTTCTTGATTGGTGAATCCTGCACTCCCCGGTCGTGTTGCGGTTGTTCTGTTCGCTTCTGGTCGTGCAATGTCAATTTCCTCGTGTGCAACATTGAAGTCTCCACAGACGATGACGGATTTTTCCTTTTCGAGTGTTTTGAGGTGTTTGAGGAATGCGGTATCCCATTTATCGTATCGGAGTGGAAGACGGGCGAGGTCTTGTTTTGCGTTCGGGGTGTAAACATTCACAAGAATGAAGTCCTTAAATTCAAGATTGATAATTCTTCCTTCATTGGGGAGTGGTGAGTTTTTCATTCCGAACCATACACAGAGCGGATCCTTTTTTGCGATTACTCCCGTTCCGGAGTACCCTCGCTTCTCTGCTGAGTTCCATGTGTGGAATGGGTAGTCGGCAAAGAGGTGCATTTCGTTTTTTATGAGTTCATTCTCTCCAGTGATTGTTTGGATTTGTTCAGCTTGCGCTTTTGTTTCCTGAAAGCAGATGATATCAGGATTTTCCTCTTTAAGAAAAGTAAGTGTTCCCTCTTTTTCTTTCCATGCACGAATTCCGTTTACGTTCCATGAGATGAGTTTCATAGAGGAAATGATAGCAGGATGTTGGAGATTTGCTATTCTTCTTTCAGGTATTGCATTATTTTTATGTTAATGTATAGTTTTTATTGGAAATTTTAAAACTTAATACTATGAAAAAAATTCTTTTTGAAAAAAGAAGAGAGGAGTTCGATTCTCTCTTCGAAGGATGGAATGGTAGATAC
>JALVJP010000110.1 GCA_027028225.1 Candidatus Parcubacteria bacterium | reverse complement strand
TGTGGTAAGAAATAGATAAAACCACCCTGTCTCACGACAGGGTGGTTTTCGTATATCCTATTATCCTATTGCGAAACGTGACCTCTCGGTCACGCTTCGCTACGGCCTTGCCTTCAAATGTACACCCAAGCTGAAGCTGTGGATTTAGAGGATTAAAAAAGAGGTGTAACCACCTCTCTTTTTGTTATCCTCATTTCAATCACAACTACTCCACAACGTCACCTTTTCTCATTGTTTTGCTATGATATGCTCACAGGTATGAGTTCAAAGACGCAACAGACAGTACAGTTCCAGCGTGTCCCACCGCAGAACATCGACGCGGAGAAGTCACTCCTCGGATCGATCCTCCTCCGCCCTGCGAGCATTCTTGAAATACTCGACCTCATTGAGGAGGATGATTTCTATGTTCACAAGCATAAACTTATCTTCCGCGCGATGCTCGAGCTCTCTCGTCTTGGAGACCCGATTGATCTTGTTTCCCTCTCTGAAAAAATGAAATCGATGGGACTCCTCGCACAGATTGGAGGTGTGAGCTATCTCAATGAGATCGCAAAAACAGTTCCTAATGCGTCTAATATTGAATACTATCAAAAGGTGGTAAAAGGAAAGTCGCTCCTCCGAAAACTCATCGATGCAGGAAACCACATCTCCCAATTAGGTTATGAAGAAAATGAAAAAATTGAAGAAATCCTCGATAATGCAGAAAAAAAGATATTCGAAATAACAAATAATCCAAACAATTCAAAAAAATTTATTAGCATGCGAAACCTCGTTCCAAGATCATGGGAACGTATTGAAAAACTTGCTGATGGAGGAGATAGTATTCGTGGAATTCCTACAGGATATCAATCTCTTAATACTATTCTCTCTGGTTTTCAAAAATCAGATCTTATCATTCTTGCAGCGCGTCCTTCTACAGGAAAAACTGCACTTGCACTCGATATCGCACGAAAGGTAGCAATAGAACACAACCACCCTGTAGCATTCTTTTCTCTCGAGATGAGTGCAGAACAACTCACCGATAGAATGCTCTCTGCAGAAGCACAGGTTGATGCATGGAGAATTCGCACCGGACGCGGACTTACTGATGACGACTTCTCTCGCATTTCACAGGCAATGGAAACACTCTCCCATGCCCCTATCTATATTGATGATACCCCAGGAAATAACATTCTTTCAATGAAGGCTACTGCACGGCGTCTCAAAGCAGAGTATGATTTGGATATTATATTCGTAGACTATCTCCAACTAATGAATCCGACGAAAAACTACGATTCGATGGTAAACCAAGTAACAGAAATTTCTCGCTCGCTCAAATCACTCGCGAGAGAACTTGATGTTCCTGTTATCGCACTCTCTCAACTTTCCCGTGCGGTAGAATCACGAGGGGGAAAACCACGGCTTTCAGATCTCCGTGATTCTGGATCGATCGAACAGGATGCCGATGTGGTAATGTTCCTTCATCGAGAACGAACAGAAGACGGGATAGGAAAATCACAAACTGTAGATGTCCTTATCGAAAAACATCGGAATGGTGCAACCGGGTATATTCAACTCTTCTTTGATAGCGCTCGCACAACCTTCCTTGAGGTCGATAAGAAACATGCGGTTTATGAAGAAGGTGGTTTTGACCAAGAATTCTAAAATGTATGGATGGAGAAACAAATATTGAAAAGTTAAGAGAGCTCTTCGAGCAATTCCCAGGGATAGGGAGGAGACAAGCGAAGCGCTTCGTATACTTCCTCATTCGTAAGGATATTCATTACATTCAAACGCTCATTGATGAAATTGCAAAGGTAAAGAGCGAAGTAACACAATGTCCACACTGCCTCCGTTACTACCCAAAGACAAGAGGGGAACATGGGATATGTCAGCACTGCAACCAAAAAGACGGAACGATGCTCATGCTCGTCGAGAAAGAGAGTGATTTGGAAAATGTAGAAAAAATGAAACTCTACGAGGGAAAGTATTTCGTTCTCAATAACCTCTCCCCTCACGAACGAGAGGAGTATCATGCGCTCAAAAAACGCATTCGATATGGAATTACGCGCGAAGGATTAAGAGAACTCATCTTTGGGTTTTCTCTCAAACCAGAGCTTGAACATGAGCAATTGAGAATTCAATCGTTTTTAAGGCGAGATTTCCCTGAGATACGAATCACTGCGCTCGGTCGTGGTCTTTCAAGTGGAATCGAACTTGAATACTCTGATGGTGAAACATTAAAGTACGCTCTCACCTCTCGAATCGAGTTAAAGAAAAAAGAAGATGGATAACCA
>JALVJP010000109.1:1638-2279 GCA_027028225.1 Candidatus Parcubacteria bacterium | reverse complement strand
TACAGATACGATCATCTCGTGTAATGTGTGTATACATAAAAGCCGTTGGTGTTTTAGATTAGATTTGTAACAAAGCTATCTTACACCAATGGCTTTTATGTGTGCAGTTCAGGTGTTAATTCACCATCAACTATTGACAACTCTCTCTTTGCTAGATTATATCCAGAAACTTAAAAACAAAAAAAAGATGAAAACAAAAATTAAGACAATCATGGATTCAGACAATCTAAAAACGCGCTACGAAAGTAGACGAGATATTTTTAGAGATTAAAAAGACCCTACCAAAAGAATCAATAATTATTTCACATTCAGTTTCAATAATTAAACTAAATCCATATGCATGGGGTTACACGTTATCTGTAATATATAAAGAGCAAGATGAATAATCTTGCTTTTTTCTTTTTGAAACTAACCCTCTAATATCTTCTCAACTCCCTGAATAAGCTCCTCGCGAATCTCCTCGCGTGTGCGGGAGGCATCAATAATGGTATGCGGATATCGTGGAAGTTCTCGCTTATACCCTTCCCTCACGCGATTGAAAAACTCAATTCCTTCTAAATCAAAACGAGTACTCTCAGAATCTCGTAATTGATCGCGCTCTTTCGCAATTTCTACATCGAGATCAAGGAAGAAGAGATGAT
>JALVJP010000109.1:0-1628 GCA_027028225.1 Candidatus Parcubacteria bacterium | reverse complement strand
ACAAAATGCTCCGGAACAATTTCTCGCGAGAGGGAAAGAACGAAATCTCGCAAGTCTTCTCGCTGTCGCCCATACACTTGATACGCAAAGGTGGAAAGTTCAAAACGATCGTATATGATATTCTTTCCCTCGTTGAGAAGTGGGAGCACCGTCTTTTGGAGCAACTCATTTCGCGACGCGAAGAAGAGGAGAATTTCCGTCTTCGCATCCATTGTGTGAGAGAGAATGATTTCACGGAGCTTCTCCCCTACCTCATTTCCACCAGGTTCGTGGACAAAAACCGTCTTACCAAAACGCTCGCCTTGTTCAGGAAGCGAGAGATAGGAGCGAAGGTATTCAAGCTGTGTCGTCTTCCCCGCTCCATCTACCCCCTCGAGAACGATAACTTTTCCTCGTATGTTCATACTTGATAGCAGATCTAGTTGTTAGTAAATAAATGTAAAATATATCTATTATTACCTTTGTGTTTCATTCTATACTTGAAGGCAAAGTGAATATAAGACAACATAATTGTTTTATAACGCTATCCTTCTCCTAACCAAAAAACGCAAATACCATATACCAAGGTTCTTCAACGTTTACTACTTCCTCTGTATGTGCATCAACTTTAACTTCTATCTCAGCGTCTATATTAAAGAGTCCAAAAATCTTTACTTTCTTTTCTGCTTTCACCTCATAGTACACATTTCCGTCTTCCCCTGTCGTAAGCTCAACCTCATTGATTCCATTGATTTCTAGATCCTTCTCAATTTTTTCTGTGAGATGTGCACTAATTTCTGCTTTTTCCTTATCATCAAGCTGGATATGAACTTCGTGATTTCCATTACTTTCAGAATCCGAAGAATGAGAGATTCGAGAGAGTTTTGCTATCTTTTCCGAAACAGAAACACTCACACCTGCTCCAGCGTGTTGCGAAGGATTGTATTTTACTTCTGCTTTTACACCCCCTTTTCCTTTCACCTGAACAGTCTCGCCTGCATCTCCCCTTACTTCTATTCGAACATTATCTGTCACCGCACCAGCTTCTTTCTCATGCTCGCCATTTCTTCCATAAAAAGGAAGAGGTGTCCTTTCTTCTGGGATCTTTTTAACTTCCATAGAACCATTCCCATCTCCTTCAAACTGCTTTACTATAGGAACACCCTTAATCCTTACTGCATTATGCCCACTAACCTGAGCAGTTGCCTCATCTGACACTCCCACTTCAGCTTCTGTAGCTCCTGATACACCCATCGAGAACGCAAACACAGAAAGAGGAAGTGAGAGAGTGATAGCTGTTGTAATAATAACTTTATTCATACACTTTCTATGATTAACTTTAACAACGAATAACATTGTAAGTATAGCAAATAAAAATGATTGAAGACAGAAGAAGCTTGGGTATACTCTCCTCTATGAAAAGAAGACAAAAAACACTCACTATTGAAGCACTATCGAGGAGTGGTCACGGAATTGCATACGAAGAAAATGTCACATACTCTATTCTTGGAGCATTTCCTGGTGATGAGATTCTCGCGGAAGAGTATAAAGAACGAGAAGGAGTTCGCTATGGAAAAATTCTCTCAATTCTCACCCCCTCTCCAATGAGAATCTACACCCCTGAGAGAGCACCATTCTACGACGCAAAC
>JALVJP010000108.1 GCA_027028225.1 Candidatus Parcubacteria bacterium | reverse complement strand
AGGATACTCTTTTTCTAATTGGTCAGTGAACTGGGTATTCGCTTGCACAATGTAGTTATACTCCCGCTCAGGACTATACCCCCATCCATCACGCACAATGAGAAGCACTCGCTTCTCTTCTTCTCTGTTACTACTCATGCCACGCAGTATACCCCGAATTACGAAAACGATATAGTTTCTGCGAGAGAGCGGAAACGCGTTTCGCAACTCGCTTCACACTTTTTTCATTGTGGATTGATGGATGAAAGGTAAACGAGAGTGCGTTCTCATACGGAAGATTGAGCATATTGAGGGTGAGTGAATGAAATTGAATATCACGACACACTTCTCCTATCGTAGGATATACCCCCTCTTCTTCCAAACGAATGAGTAACTCCTCATGATCGATGGTAGGAAACGAAAGAACGGAGACGAACTCTTGAATGTCCGCAAGCTCTTGATTAAGGAAGTGGGTTCCTTCTGGAACACCATCATTCTGTAGAGATGTTTCAAAGAGGAGTCGAAGCTTTCTCCCCTTCTCTCTCACCTCTCTGCTGTTTCGGAAAAGTTCCAACACCGAATGAATGAGCGAGTGAGAATGTTCTTTTGAGGAGCACGGGGTAGAAAACGTAGGGTCTTGTTTCTTATAGTAGGATGCAAAACAAGCTCCGTGCGAGTGCAACGGAAGAGAAAATTGCATACTATCAATGCGATAGGAGAAGAAGTTGAGTTTCTCTTCAAAAAGTGCATGAGAAAAATCTGCGTGAATGTAGAGATGAGAGATGCGGTATTTCTTCGCAGCATCACGAATTATTTTTGCATAGCGAGCGAGTGGAATACGAAGCCCAAACTCGTAATGGACGAGCGGGAGGAATACAAGAATACGCTCCCCTCCCTTGAATGTTGCAAACCTCTCTCGAACAAAACGATCTAAAGCTTCTTCTCCAAAAGGAAGCACTTCCCACTGCAAGCCTTTTTCTTTGAGCAATCGAAGCTCCTTGAGAAGCCACTTCTCTACCGAAGGGAGTGTAAAGAGAATGAGTTGCTCATTCTCAGATGAAGCACGAAGCGACATATCCGCGACAAGATCGAGTCGTGGATCGGAAGAGGAAAAGTGGAGTGCGTAGCCATTGAGATGAAAGATGTTCCCAAAGGAGCGAAGAGGATTCTCTTCCTCGCTGCGAGAATGCGACTTCTCTTCTTCTATCACACGGAGTATTTCCCCAAGACGAAACACTTCCCTCTTTTCTTTTTTTCTACGAAAGAATTTCACCTTCACAGAGTAGCGAGAAAGGAGCTTTTTTCAAGTAAAACATGAAAGAGAGGCGGGCGGGTGCGTAGATTACGCACCCGCCCTTTTCAAAAGGAATTGCTTTGCAATTCCTTTTGTCGGTGACACCACTTTTGCAGTTTTGTTCTATTCTACAACTTAAAGTGAGTGCACATTTACTTTCACTAACCACTTAGGGTGAAAGAGCAAAAGTGGTGTCACCCCAGGAGCATACCCACAAACTTAAACAAACCACTTCATTATTTAACAGACCACTTACTTGCATACACAACCCTGTCATTCTGAACTTGATTCAGAATCCAGGGGTGTAGTCATTTACCTATGCGGATTAAAGAATTCCTCACCTAACATCAATTTTCCACAAAAACGAAAACCGAATTGCTTGACACCGACAATAAAATCGTCTAGACTTGACACGTATGAAATTCAACCCTGAAAAGAAAAATAGCAAAAACGAGAATGGAAAAGAGAGAAGGAGAGGAAGTTTTATAAAGAAAGCGGCTTCTCTTTTGAGAGAGCAGTGGGCCTACATTACAGATGAAGTGAGTCCTTCCTTACGAGAAAAACTCCTTGAAGAATTTCCAAGTACAGAAGCCCTTACCGCTCTTACAGATCTCGAAAAAGGGAGATTAATGCACCATAAAAAATTTCAAGAGGATTTACTCAATAAAATGATAGATTTCCTCTACAAAGGAGATAGTATCCCTAAACAATACCTCAACCTCGCGAATGAAGAAACTATCAAATGGCTCAAAACGAATGAAGGATTTCAAGAGAAGCTAAAGTTCGGAGTCGCAAAAGGACTTTGGGAAGGTCAGAACCCTATAGAATATCTCGACCTCGTGAGCGAAGAAACACTCCAAGAAGCATTGAAGCTCGATATTACAAAAAGAGTTGAAAAAGGACGGGATATTCCTAAAGAACAGCTCAACCTCGCGAATGAAGAAACTATCAAATGGCTCAAAACGAATGAAGGATTTCAAGAGAAGCTAAAGTTCGGAGTCGCAAAAGGACTTTGGGAAGGTCAGAACCCTATAGAATATCTCGACCTCG
>JALVJP010000107.1 GCA_027028225.1 Candidatus Parcubacteria bacterium | reverse complement strand
CTCATCAAGCAGTATCACTGGGAAGTTCACAACATTCTTGTTTATCATCCCATCCCATATCTCCTCAAGCTTCCCATACGGCGTCTTTCCTCCCATCCCTATCCCAAACGATTCCCTCCTCTTGTTCCATGTGTCTTGCCATATCTGTGCCTTCATCAGAAATTCTCTCGTATCCTTGCTCCTTCCTCCATGCACTATCAAAAAGCTTTCATCATCCACCCTGTGCGAATTCTCCACTATCCCCATCATCTGTTTTGCTCCAGGTAGTATGTTGTAAACCTCTGCCTCAAACAATCCAAGTATCTTGTTCCATCCCTTCTTCTTCCTCTCACTACCACTGAAAAACTCCGATCCGTTGTCCACCCTCAGCCTTATCTTCCCCCTTTTGTTGTGCAACCTCAGCCACAGTACTACCATGAGAATGAACATCATCCCATATGTTGAATTTATCTCCCATGAGTATGCCGTGAACCTCATCCTCGTCTTCGCATCTATCGCATTCCATTCGTAAAGTGGTAAGTTCTTTTTCTTCATGTTCTCATACACATCCTCTGGCAATGAATCTTCATCCAGAAGATGTTTCGTATCAACCTGGAGTTCTTCAAAGGCTTCAAGCTCATCGTAGTTGTAAAGGTGTCTCACACATTTGTTCTTCGTCCTGACCCTTTTTCTTTTCACGTTGTTTCTTCTCAAAATAGCCTTTATCGTGTTTGGGGATATGTACAATCCATACATCCTCATCATGTATTTGTGTAGTCTCATATATCTGAATCCTGTTCTTTTCGCTTCATGTACGATTAGTTCTTCAAGATGAGAAGGAGTTTTGTTTGGGATATGTTTTGGAGAACGTGAGAAATCATCCAAAGGACCATCTCTTGCTCTTCTGACAGTTTGTCTTGAGATACCAAGGATTCTTGCTGTTTTTGAGACATTTCCTCCATTTTGTTCGAGGACTTTTCTCACCAAAATTCTTGCTTTTTCAGGAGATAATTGTCTCAATTCGTGGTATATTTTTATTAGGTGGTTCATGTGATCATCCCTCCTTGTGTTAGGGTTTTGAGAAGCTCTGACACGAGGAGGGAGCTTATTATTCTTGGGTATTTGAGGACTATTTTCCCATCTTTTATCTGGAAATGCTGTTTCATTTCGTTAAGCTCCCCCTGTGGTATATCACTTCCTATTATCTCATCTATATGTATAGGGTGGTAAGTATGTCCATACCCATCTGCGGGAACGGACTCTGTTTCATTTGACAGCCTTCCATTGTTGATGTTAAAATACCAACTCGGTGAGGGTGCGTAGCTCAGCGGGAGAGCGCTTCCTTCACACGGAAGAGGTCGCAGGTTCAATCCCTGCCGCACCCACCAAAAGTTGAAAAGTTGAATGGAAGGTGGGCCGTTAGCTCAACTGGTAGAGCAACTGATTCTTAATCAGTAGGCTGCAGGTTCGAGTCCTGCACGGCCCACCATATATTTTACATATTTTGTAAGATGAGGTGATGGAATATAAGGGATGTGAACCTTCCGAAAAATGAAGAAATAACAGCTAAAACGGTCAGAGTCATATCATCGGACGGAAAACAACTTGGTATATTTCCAATCGATAGGGCTATAAGAATGGCGAGGGATAGAGGGCTGGATCTCGTCCTTGTTTCGCCAAACAGTAATCCTCCGGTTGCCAAGATTATGGACTATGGAAAGTACAAATACGAGTTGACCAAGAAATCGAAGGAAGCGAAACAAAAGAGAAACCAGATAAAGCAGATGAAATTCAGACCGAAGATAGATGAACATGATTATCAAACCAAAGTGAAAAAGTTGAGAGAATTTCTGGAAGATGGATACAAGGTAAGAGTAACGGTGATGTTCAGAGGAAGGGAAATGGCATTCACGGACAGAGGTAAGGAAATTTTGGAAAGGGTTGTAAAGGATTTGGAAGAAATATCGGCACTGGAGAGTCCACCAAGACTTGAGGGAAGAGATATGTGGATGACTCTGAGACCGAAGACACAAAAATAAGTAGGTTCATCTGCAGGTAGGTATGTAATATGGGAAAATTGAAGATGAAAACGAAGAAGAGTGCACTTAAAAGATTCAGGATGACGAGAAATGGAAAGATTCTGAGGAATCATTCCGGTAAATCACATTTCAACGCGAAAAAAAGAGGAAACAGAAAGAGGGTTCTCAGAAAGAAGGATCTTGTGAGTAAAGCCGATGAAAGACGAGTAAGAAGAATGCTCGGTGTATGAAACCGTTGAAAGTATCGATTCGAGGAGGTAGGAATTCATGAGGATCAAGAGAGCCGTTCATGCCAAAAAGAAGAGGAAAAAATTTCTCAAAGAAGCTAAGGGATACA
>JALVJP010000106.1 GCA_027028225.1 Candidatus Parcubacteria bacterium | reverse complement strand
CTTTTGCTCTTCTACCTTAAGTGATAAATGAAAGTAAATGCGCACTCACTTTGAATTGAAATACTGGAACAAGTTGCAAAAGTGGTGTCACCGACAAACCCCCTCACACAAAAGGTAATTGTGTGAGGGGTTTCTGGATTCCGTATCAAGTGCGGAATGACAGCAGGGCGGGTGTAATTTTACACCAATCCTGCTTTTCAAGAAAAAATGCAAAGTATTTTTCTTGTCGTTCCTAATACCTCACCCTGTCACCCCGGACTTGATCCGGGGTCTAGGAGTATTACCGCTTTGTTTATATTTTTATCTTGCGTGGTAACACTCTAGATTCCCGCTTTCGCGGGAATGACAAAATGGCTTACGCATTTTGTTTTTTGGTTCCTGTTAGAACCTGTGTCTGCGTGAGGGCTTCTGATATTATAATGCAGCTCTCTAAAGTTGTTTTTATAAAAGACATTTTAATTTACAATAAAAGACATTTCTCTACCTAAAATGTCTTTTAGGTAGTGTATAAAGGACAAGTCTAATGGGTAAGTCATTTATTGCATAAAATACCTATATATTTCTTATGTTTTCTTAATTATGATTTGTATTTGTTCTATCTTCTTTTGGGCTTTTGCACTCAATAGAGACTGATTCTCAACTCATTATTCTGTGATATGAAATAGTATTTTTACAGGGTATGAAAGTGCTGGTATTTAACTACCATTTCTTGTTGCTTATGTATTGACAGAAAAGGTGGAAAAAGTAATATGTCAGCATCATAACTTGTGTTGTTGTGATTTAAATCATCACGATTTTTATCGTGATTCTTTATTGGGGAAATACCACTTACGAGATGCAACACATACCTTCCTTTTCGTTGCGCTCTTTGGAAAAGGTTGGTAGCCGTCGCGTAATGTATTCCTCGTTTTTATTCATTATTCACCTAATGTAATTAACACTAGGGATAAAATTATATGGCAGAAGAATTTAAGAGAGATAAAGTTCACTTTAACACAGGAACAATTGGTCACGTTGACCACGGAAAGACGACTCTTACCGCTGCGATTCTTCACGTTCTCAACCTTGCAGGAAAGAATGTGAAGCTTCGAGATGTGGACGGAATCGATAATGCTCCAGAAGAGAAGGAGCGTGGAATTACCATCGCACTTTCTCACAACGAGTATGAAACAGATAAGCGTCACTACGCACACATTGATGCGCCAGGTCACGCTGACTACATTAAGAACATGATTACTGGTGCCGCTCAGATGGACGGAGCTATCCTCGTGGTAGCTGCAACTGACGGACCAATGCCTCAGACACGAGAGCACATCCTTCTTGCAAAGCAGGTTGGTGTTCCAAAAATCATCGTATTCATCAACAAGATGGATATGATGGAAGGAGAGGAGGAAATGGTTGAGCTCGTAGAGATGGAAATTCGCGAACTCCTCACCAAGTATGGATTTGATGGAGATAACGCTCCAATCATCAAAGGGTCAGCACTTAAAGCACTCGATGCAACATCAGCAGATGACGAGTGGGCAAAGAAGGTTCTTGAACTTGCTGATGCGATGGATAACTACTTCGATGATCCAGTTCGTGATCTTGATAAGCCATTCCTTATGCCTATTGAGGATATCTTCTCAATTGAAGGACGAGGAACTGTGGTTACAGGAAAGATTGAGCAGGGAATTATCAAGGTTGGAGAAGAAGTTGAAATTGTTGGAATTAAAGAAACTTCAAAAACAACTGTTACAGGAGTTGAGATGTTCAATAAGCAACTTCAGGAAGGGCAAGCTGGAGACAACGCAGGAATTCTTCTTCGTGGAGTAAAGAAGGAAGAAGTAACTCGTGGACAGGTTCTTGCAAAACCAGGATCAATTACTCCTCATACAGAATTTGAAGCTGAGATTTATGTTCTTAAGAAAGAGGAAGGAGGACGACACACTCCATTCTTCAAGGGATACAAGCCTCAGTTCTACATTCGAACAACTGACGTGACAGGAGAAATCGAGCTTCCAGAAGGAACAGAGATGGTGATGCCTGGAGATACAGTAAACCTTAAGGTAAAACTTCAAGTACCTGTTGCTCTTAATGAGAATCAAAGATTTGCTGTTCGAGAAGGAGGACGAACTGTTGGAGCGGGAGTTATTACCAAGATTATTGCGTAAGCAACAACCGGGATATGGCAAAATCCAAAGGAGCGTCTGTGTTGCGCATTCGCGTTCGCGCGTATGAGAGCAAGATACTCGATGCTTCTGTAAAGAAGATTATTGAAACGGCTTCGAGTTTTGAAGCAGAAATTCGTGGTCCTATTCCACTTCCAACAGAAATAAAGAAGTATACAGTAAATCGATCCACCTTTGTGTATAAAGATGCGAGAGAGCAATTCGAGACGCGTATCCACAAGCGCCTCATCGATATTCTCAATCCATCACAAAAGGTGATTGAAGCTCTCACAAACCTCAACCTTCCGTCAGGAGTAGGGGTTGATGTGAAAATGATGTAATTATTCGTTTGTCGGGTGAAGTGCCCGGCAAAATGGAGCGAAAATGATCGCTCCATTTTGCCGGGCGTTTCCCCACATACTAAATGTTCCAATGAGCATTACGCTTATGAACACACATACTATGAAATTCATACTAGGAATTAAGAATGGAATGACACAATTCTTCGCAGAAGATGGAACAGTTATTCCTGCAACAATCATTGATGTTCCAAAAGCTGTTGTTACGCAAATCAAAAGCGTAGAAAAGGATGGCTACAATGCAGTACAAGTTGCTGCAGGGGAACAGAAAGAAGAACGGCTTTCAAAGCCACTCAAAGGTCACTTTGGGGAACTTGGAAGTTTCCGTTTCGTGAAAGAGTTTCGTCCAAAAGCTGGGGAAGATGTTTCATCTTATAAGAAAGGGGATGAAATCACTCTTGATCAATTCGAAGTAGGGGAGCGAATTCAGGTAACGGGAACATCAAAAGGAAAAGGGTTCCAAGGAGGAGTAAAGCGACACGGATTTTCCGGAGCGCCTACTTCTCATGGACACCGACACGACACGCGCCGTCCAGGATCTATTGGTGCGACTGGTCCACAGAGAGTTTTTAAAGGAACTCGTATGGCAGGTCGTATGGGTGGTGATCGCGTCATGGTGAAAAACCTCACAATCGTAGCGGTCGATACGAAGCGTGGACATTTACTCGTAAAAGGAGCAGTTCCAGGAAAGAAAGGAACACTCCTTGAGATAATTGCACGATAGGCGTATGCAAGTAACTATTTACACACACAAAGGAGAGGAATCAAGGAAAATTGATCTTCCTGATGAAATCTTCAATCTTGAGTGGAATCCTGATCTTGTTCATCAGGTATTCGAGAGTATGCGTTCAAATGCTCGTGCAAATTCTGCGCATACAAAAGACCGATCAGAGGTTCGTGGTGGAGGTCGCAAGCCATGGAGACAGAAAGGAACAGGTCGTGCACGACACGGTTCACGACGATCTCCTATCTGGGTTGGTGGAGGTGTAACCTTCGGACCACGAAATGAGCGCAACTATAGCAAGAAAATCAACAAGAAGATGCGTGCAAAAGCACTCCTCACTGTTCTTTCTCAAAAATTGAGAGATGGACAAATTCTCTTTATTGAAGAAGTTTCCAATCTTTCAGGAAAGACAAAGGATATGCTTGAGCTTCTTACCTCACTCGAAAAGGTTTCTGGATTTGAGACAATCAACACGAAGAAACACAACAACATCTTTATGCTTACTCCAGAACCAAGCGAAGAGGTAAAGCGTTCCGCACGAAATATATACCACCTCACGCTTCGTGATGTGCGTAATGCAAATACTGTTGATGCGCTCAACTACCGATACCTTATTATTGCAGACCCTGAAAAGAGTATTGAGTTCTTACAAGGTAAATTACAGAAACAACAATAAGGCGTATGGCACTTTTCAATAAAAAAGATAAAGGAGCATCTTCTGATGAGAAGAAGAATGCGAAAACATCTTCACTTTCGTGGGTGATTGTAAAACCAATCATCAGCGAAAAAGCGATGATTCTTTCTGGAAAGCGTGTATACGTCTTCCAAGTTTCCCCAAAGGCGAATAAGATTCAAATCAAGCAAGCTGTTGCTGAGAAATACGGAGTTCACCCAACAAAGGTGAATATCCTCGTTCAGAAAGCTCGCGACTTTATTCGCCGAGGACGAAAGGTTCACACAGCTCGTCTGAAGAAAGCAATGGTTACCCTCCGCGAAGGAGAGACTATCGAATTGATATAGGGTTTCCTATTTCATTTATCCATATATTACAGTTCTCAATAGCTGATAAGTATTGAATTTTGTTATGAAGAAATATAACCCAACAACTCCAGGGCGTCGTTCGATGCTCCTCGTGGAGTATAAAAAAACACTTACGACCTCAAAACCTCACAAGAAACTCACAAAAGGGTTTAAGAGAAGTAAAGGTCGTAACAACCAAGGGCGTATTACGACTCGTCATAAAGGTGGAGGAAACAAGCGTCGTTATCGAATGATTGACTTCCTCTATAACAAACATGACATTCCAGCACGCATCGAGACGGTTGAATACGATCCAAATCGTAGTTCATTCATTTCTCTCGTTGTGTATGCAGATGGAGAGCGTCGATATGTAATCGTTCCGAAAGGAATGAAGGTAGGGGATACATTTATCGTTTCAGAGGATGCTCCTCTTGAAACAGGAAATCGTCTCCCTATTGCAAAAATTCCTGTAGGAAGTTTTGTGTACAATATCGAACTCAAGCAAAATGGAGGATCAAAGCTTGTTCGTTCAGCAGGTTCCTATGCGCAAGTGACTGCTCAAACCTACAAGACAACAAACATCAAACTTCCTTCTGGGGAAGTGCGTAAAGTGTCAAACAAGGTATGGGCGTCAGTAGGAGAGGTTTCTAACTCTGATCACAAGTTGATTAAGGGAGGAAAGGCAGGACGATCACGATGGCTTGGTATTCGTCCAACTGTGCGTGGTTCTGCAATGAACCCTGTTGATCACCCTCATGGAGGAGGAGAAGGGCGACAGGGAATTGGACTTCGACGAGGTCCAAAGACACGCCACGGAAAGCAGGCATACGGAGTCAAAACACGCCGAAAGAAAAAGTATTCAAATCACGCAATCGTCAAAAGACGAAAGACAAAGCGATAGGATTATTTTTTACAAAAAAACACCGAGAGGTGTTTTTTTTGCTTATCTACTTCATCTTTCTTGTTTGTATGTTATCCTTCGAATTATGGAAAGTACGATTCGAACAATGATTAAAAACCTTTCGGAAAAGAAAGGAGAAGAAGTACTCATCAAAGGATGGGTAGATGTAAAGCGAGACCAAGGAAAGATGGCTTTCTTTGATTTTCGTGATGCGACAGGAAAAGTGCAAGGGGTTGTTTTTGGAAAACCTGAGGTGTTGGAAGTAGCGAAAACCTTGCGACCGGAGTGGGTTGTTGCGGTGAAGGGGAAGGTGCAAGAGCGAAATGATAAACAAGCGAAGGCCTATCGTGAAGAAGTAGAGAAAACAGGGAAGAGGCCGTTCTTTAATAAAGATGTAGAGCTTGAAATTACTGGTTTTGAAATTCTCAATAAGGCAGAAACACCTGTGTTTGAAATTACTTCTGACACGAGTGAGATTAACGAGGAGGTGCGCTTAAAGAATCGCTACTTAGATTTACGCACACAGCGAATGCAGAACAACATTCGTATGCGTGCAAAAGCGATGCAATTACTACGAAAAGAACTTAATGAAGAAAATTTCGTAGAGATTGAGACGCCGGTACTTACGAAATCAACGCCAGAAGGTGCTCGTGATTACGTTGTTCCTTCACGGCTCACCCCTCATCACTTCTATGCACTCCCGCAATCACCACAGCAGTATAAACAGCTCCTCATGTCCGCAGGAATGGAACGCTACTACCAATTTGCGAAGTGTCTCCGTGATGAGGACTTGCGAGGGGATAGACAACCAGAGTTTACCCAGCTCGATATGGAAATGTCGTTCGTGGAAGAAGAGGATATTATCCAACTCAACGAGCGACTTCTCATTACACTTGTGGAAAAACTCTATCCAGAGAAGCGTATTCAACAGATCCCTTTTCCTCGTATGAGCTATGCCGAAGCGATGGAGAAGTATGGAAATGATCGCCCTGATATTCGTGAAGACAAGAATGACCCAAACCTTCTCGCATTCGTATGGATTGTTGATTTTCCTTTCTTTGAAAAGACTGCGGACTCTGACGACCCACAGGCAAAAGGGGAGTGGACATTTACTCACAACCCATTTTCTCTTTCAAAACCTGAATTTGTGGAAGATTTGAAAGCGGGAAAGAATATTGAAAACATTGTCGCTGCACAATACGACATTGTGTTGAATGGATACGAAATTGGGGGAGGATCAATTCGTGCGCACGATCCGGAAATTCTTCGTTCAATCCTCCGTATTCTTGGACATAGTGATGAGAAGATTGAGGAGAACTTTGGGCATATGCTCAAGGCGCTCGGCTCTGGTACACCTCCACATGGAGGAATTGCATGGGGATTTGACCGCCTTATGATGATTCTCCAAAATGAGAAGACGATTCGCGAGGTGATTGCCTTTCCAAAGAACGGAGAAGGACGCGATCCTCTTATGGAAGCTCCATCTACAATTACACAAGAACAACTTGATGAACTCTTCATTGAGTTGAAAGAATTACCGAAGAAAAAAGACGAGTAATTTTTTTTGACATAAAGGCACAAATCCGGGTCCCAAAACACCCGGATTTTCTTTGTATGTAAGGAGAAATCAACATTATCTAATATTGGAATTAGATAATGACGAAAAAGTAACGAAGAGAGCAAAAAGGTGTTCATACTGTAAAAGTCTTCACACTATTAAGAAAAGGATAAGGAGAGATACAAAAATCCCTATCACACGATATATCCTATAAAAAATATAGAAGAAAGTTTCAAGATCTTCAAAAGAATTGAGGTTAA
>JALVJP010000105.1 GCA_027028225.1 Candidatus Parcubacteria bacterium | reverse complement strand
GTTTTACATTTTTCTTGTCATTCTGAACTTGATTCAGAATCTAGTATTCTATGCTAGGATAGAGATATGAAGAAGTATATCGTTTTTACTGGTGGAGGGTCTGGTGGACATATTGCTCCAATTCGCGCGGTTGCGCCAATTCTTAAAGAGAAAGGGTACACGCTCAAATGGGTAGGATCTTCTCGGTTTGAGAAGAGGGCTGCACATTCGCTCAACATTCCTTTCGTATCTATTTTGAGTGGAAAGATGCGACGTGGTCTCACATTAAAGAATATTGTGAAAAATTTTTTTGACCTATTCAAAGTCGCACTCGCTTTTTTTCAGTCACTTTTCTTCCTTCTTAGGAAACGGCCGAAGCTCGTCTTCTCAACAGGAGGATTCGTTTCTGTTCCGCTTGTCGTAGCGGCAGGCATTCTTCGTATCCCTGTCGTGATCCATGAACAGACAATTGGATTCGGTCTCGCAAATAAAATTGCACTCCCGTTTGCGAGTAGGGTTCTCCTTGCATTTGAAAATTCCAAAAAACACATCCCAAAAAAGTATTGGAAAAAGGTGGAAGTAGTAGGAAATCCAATTCGCTCAGATTTACTCAACGGAAGTAGAGAAGCATTTTTTAAACATTTTCCTCAGTTTCAGGGAATAGAGAAACCTGTCCTCTATATTACAGGAGGGGGGCAAGGAGCGAAGCAGATTAATGAAGTTGTGTTTCATCTCCTCCCGACACTCCTCAATGACTTTCTCGTGATTCACCAGGTGGGTGAAACAGGATTAGAAGAGGCGAAAACATTTACAAAGTCGCTTGATGAAGAACTTGCATCCTCCTATATCCCCCTTGGGTTTATCGGAGAAGAACTTCCCCACATTTATACTACTGCTTCGTTTGCGGTTTCTCGCGCAGGTGCAGGAACGGTCAACGAGTTTCACACCTTTCGTATTCCAACCGTATTCATCCCGCTTCGCCCTACACAGAATGATGAACAAATGAAAAATGCGCAGTGGTTTATTGAGAGGAATGATGGGTTCATCATCGAACCAGAAGAGCTTTCTAAGGAAATTCTTCTCACACACATTAAAAAGCTTTCGGAATACAATGATAGAAAACGAGAACCGCGAGAGAACGACACAGTTACCCATATTCTTAACCATATCCTTTAACCTATGTTTTTTAGAAAGAGAGTAAAAGCTCAAGAAATTGATACTGATTCGTTTGAAAAGGCAATCCAATCGAAGAAACTTGTCTTTGTGTATTTTGAGGCACCATGGTGTCAATCGTGTCGTATGCTTCACCCAATTCTTAACCTCCTCGCAGATGAGAATAGAGAAAAAGATGTTCTCATTGCGTATGTGGATGTTGATCGTGAGCGAGAACTCGCACAGCAGTTTCACATTATGAGCATTCCACAGCTCGTGATTTTTAAAGAAGGGAAGAAACACTTTCAAGGGAATGCGATTATGTCGAAGCCTCGCACACAGGAGCTCATCGATTCACTTCTCTAAAATGTGCTATACTCACAATGTATGAATGATAAAAAAGATGTATTTCGTATTGCACGATTCTCACTCTTTCTCGTGTACCTATGGTTTGGGTTTCTCAAAATTATTTTTGTGAGTAGTGCGAATGATCTCGTGCTTCAGTTACTCCATGTAACCTTCCTACAGCATTTCGTATCCGACCACACTTTCCTTATTATCTTCGGTCTGTTCGAAATGCTTATCGGAGTGCTTGCACTCTTCCCGTCACTCACGCGTTGGATGTTTGGACTCATTATCCTCCATCTCGCAACAACATTTCTCCCATTCATTCTTCTCCCTGATGTGGTATGGAAAGGATTCCTCACACCGACCCTTATTGGACAATACATCATTAAGAATTTTCTCCTCTTCTCACTTGCATATATGCTCTTCTCATTCAATGAACAAAAAAACACTACTACGAAGTAGTGTTTTTTTGTGGGTGGAGGAGGTGTAAAAAAGAGAATGGTAATGATACGAAACCTTCATTCAAACATTCAATTGAATGTTTGAATGAAGATGTTTTATGTTTCAAGTTTGTATTGAGTTTGGGTGAATTAACACTTTGAGAAATGTTGCTATTTATGTGAGGGGTATTATTTCGTGTGGCAAGAATTTTAAATTCCGGCTTTCGCTGGAATGACATCTTAAATAGGAGTGAGAGGGATGTAATGAAAGGCGGGCGAGTGCATTGCACTCGCCCGCCTCTCTGTCTATAAATTTACCTCTGCATTTGTAACTTACTCCCACTCTTCAAACTCTCCCATTTCTTCCATATCGTATGAATCATATGTTTCCTCTCCGTCTCCATCAACCCACTCATTTTCCTCTTCATCGATTGGGTATCCATCTTCATCGTAACGAAAGAGAATGCGTTCTTCATCCATATCGTTTTTGTGTATTTCTTCACTTGATTACTGATAATAACGAAACGCATTATATTCTATTTTCAAAAATGACAACTTGCACCCAACCTATCATTTTTGTCTTCTTTATACCCTTTGTGCTATACTTTCCGTATGAATGGAAAAGAGTATATAGAACAAGCAAAACGAAGTGAATCCACACAGGTATTTCTTGAAGGAAAGGAGCGACTCCTCCATGCAGGGATGGGAATTGCAACAGAAGCAGGGGAGTTTCTCGATGCACTCAAGAAGAGTGTGTTTTACGGAAAGGAACTCGATCGCGTGAATTTAAAAGAGGAGCTCGGAGATTTACTTTGGTACATGGCAATTGCAATGGATGAACTTGGAACGGATTTTGAGACAGAGATGGAGAGGAACATTGAAAAACTCCGCGCCCGCTATCCAGAGAAGTTTACAAAAGAGAAGGCATTGGAGCGAGATTTGGAGAAGGAGAGGGAGGTTTTGGAAAGGGAATAATAGATTAATAAAACCACCCTATTATGGGTGGTTACGTTTTATAACTCGAAGGAGATGTTATGTATTTCTCCTTCAAGTTTCACTTCACCATCAAATCTATTTTTGGTGTTTGATTTGATGGTTGCTCGGGCCACTTTTGTTTCCCCGTTCTTATCGAATATAAGAACCGGCTGAGTGAAAGGCCCTTTTTTAATTTCTTTTTTCATTTCACTCAGCTTTAAGGAGTTAACTACTGTTACCAACATATGTTTGATTTTTTGGTTTCTGCCCACAACATAGCAAAGAGAGAGAGAGTTGTCAATAGCTGGTAGAGAAAACACTCCACGAGTTGTGGATAACTTTACTCCACAACATATATCCACATTCGTCGGTGACACCACTTTTGCCATTTATTTCGGTATACAACTCAAAGTGAGTGCGTATTTACCATCACTAATTATCTTACATAAAAGTGCAAAAGTGGTGTCACCCCAGTAAACGAACCGCTATCGCAAACAAACCACCTTGTTATCCATCAAACCACTCGTCATCCCCGACTCCGATCGGGGATCCAGGAGTTACTTCGTAGGGATAAACAAACAGCATGCTTATCTACTAGATTCCGCATCAAGTGCGGAATGACAGCGGAGCGAGGATGAAAATCCTCGCCCCGCTTTTAGACAAAGCACAAAGTGCTTTGTCATTCCTACTTAACCTGCCCCTCACACAGGTTCTGTGTGAGGGGCAGGTCCGGACTCTAAGGTATCATTACTCAACTCTATACCATCGCTTCTTTCCAATTTGAATTGTATCTCCGGAATTCAATTCTCGTTCTTCTCCCTCCTGAATCTTTTCTCCGTTTATACGAATTGCCCCCTCTCGAAACAATCTTCGGAGTGCAGACTTACTCTCTCCTGTTCCCTCGTGGAGCGTAAGGAGAACATCACCTTTATTCGATATTGTAGGAATAGTGTCTGGCTGTTCCTTCTGTTGCACTTCTCGTATCCATTGTTCACATGCGAGCTTCGCTTCTTCTCCTCCGTAGATCTCTGAAACAATTTTCTCCGCGAGGAGGAGCTTCATATCTCGTGGATGTTCTGTTTCAATACGCTTTTTCATTTCCTCGAGATTCTCGTTGGTGAGAAGCTCAAAAGAGAGGAGGAGCGTCTCGTCCGGCCAAGTCATTATCTTCTTTACCATTTCGCTTGGTCCATCGAGGAGAGAGAGCATATTCCCCGTTGTCTTTCCCATTTTATTTCCCTTGTTATCGACGAGGAGTTTCATCGGGATAATGAATTTTTCTTTCCCCTTCTCGTTTTTAAGGAGATCTCGCCCTACGAGCATATTGAAGGTTTGGTCATTACCCCCAACTTCTCCGTCTATATCGAGCGCAACAGAATCGTAGCCTTGCATGAGAGGGTAGAGGAACTCGTGGATATAGACAGGGTTCCCTGCTTGAATTCTCCTTCGGAAAAGGTCGCGATCGAGCATTCGTTGCACGGTCATCTGTGAGGCAAGTTGTATCACATCCGCGAAGTTCATCGCGTTGAGCCACTCGCTATTGTAGCGAAGTTCCGCAGGATTCTCTCCATCAAAATTGAGAAAGAGTGATGCTTGCTCTTTGTAGCGTCTCGCGTTTTCGAGCACCTGCTCGTGGGTGAGTGGTTTTCGTACTTGTGATTTATCAGGGTCTCCAATTTGTGCGGTGAAGTCTCCAATGAGGAGGATAATTCTATGCCCGAGTTCTTGAAGTTGACGGAGTTTCCTCAATGGGATGACATGTCCAAGGTGGAGCGTTGGTCCTGTGGGGTCAATTCCAAGATAGATAGTAAGTCGTTCTCCAGATTCAAGTCGTTCCCTCACAAATTCCTCATTCGGAAAAATGCGCTCAACCCCCCGTGTGAGCACTTCCTCTATTTTTTCTTTTCGTTCTTGCTCGGTCATCGTTTCCTATGATAGCACAAGAGAGAAAAGTGGTTAGAGTTTAAAGTGATGCTCTCCTATTGGTGAGTTATTGACAATGTAGAGCATATTGTTATTTTATAAGTCAGAAACCTAAAATCATATAATCATGGAAAAAATTAAATTAATACCAATAATGCTAGAAAATATGGATAGTATTATTGGATCCCGTATATTAGACGGGATTAAGAATGAACTCTCCGAGAAGGCATACCAAAGAGAGTGCGTGTGTCCTCATTATCTTCGTTCTCTTTCAAGAGCATTAGCTTATATTCGCGAACGACAGACATGCCTTTCTCGTCTTGCTAGTGGAAAACTCAAGTTAGCAATGTCGTCAACACATTTCAAATCAGCAGTTGTTGATGAGTTTATATTTGATGATGAGGATCAAAGAAACCTCATTCTTGAATACCTTATTGATAGGGACGCTTATTTTGCTGGCATGGAAATTGTTTTTTCTGCAGAGAAAAATATAAATCTTAATACAGTATCTGTAGATCTCCCTGGTGGATTCATTGGGCGTCAGACAATTTTTGTCATCCTGGAAAACATCATTCTTGAATCTGTAGAGTATAATTCAAGGTTGCAGTATGGAAAAATTATTTTCAACATAAAGATTGAAGAATATGACGGTGATTTTCTTTTGAGAATATGGGATAATCTTGGTGTTGGAGATAAGGCAATAAAACATATAACAAAATGGTTGAGAGATCCGATTAGGCAGATTCCGAAGAGAATTCGGGAAATGCGAATCGCCGCGTCCCTTCTTGAGGGGGAATTATCTGCTGATGTGTTTGAGGGAAATCTGCGCTACAGTTTTCCTCTTAAAAATAGTAGATTATTAAAACTAAAAAAGAAATAATTTACCCCGCATCTGCGGGGTTTCTTTTTGCGAACATTCCGTGTTATGATTTTTCTTATATGAAGAAAATACTTGTTTTATCTGTTTTCGTATTCTTTGTGGGTTTTATGCAAACAGCAACAGCTTATACCCCGCAAGTTTCTATATCTGATTACACTCCTAGTGTTCACAAGAAAGATATTAACTATACCTACCTCTTTCCTGTTGTAACAAAAAATTGTGGCTTTTATCTGTTCCGGCATAACCCAGCAAAGTATTTTTATATTGATATTACAAATTTAATGACGAAGATAGATAAGAGAGGTAGGTTGTGTGAAGGATTAGGTACTTATTCTGTCTACTATTCTAAAAGGATATATGTGAGTGTAATATGGATTGTGGTTTTTCTCCTCGGAATACTCTATTTTGTTATAAAATACGGGTTTCTTAAACGGAAATAATCTCCGTTTTTTCTTTTTCTCAAAAAACTTTATACTTCGGACGATGGAACAGAAAAAAATACCAACAGAATGGAACTTATCAGATTTAGGAACATCGTATAACGACCCTTCTTTTCTAAAAGAGAGGAAGCTTCACGAGCGGGCGATAAAGAAATTCGCACGAAGATGGAAGAAGGATCAATCCTATCTCACAAATCCGGATACGCTTCTTCGGACACTCAATGAGTATGAGCAACTCAACGCACTTCCCGACCGAGAGGGGATGTACCTCTTCCTTATGCGACAGGTTGATTCACTCAATACAGAACTCGCAGCAGCGGAGAAGAAGTACATCGATTGGGTGCAGAAGCTTGCCGATGAGATTCGCTTCTTTTCACTCTCGCTCGGAAAAATAGAGCGCTCACTCCAGAAGAAGATTCTTGCAGATGGGCGTTTTGCTGACTACAAAAATTACCTCAAAGGAATTTTTGAAACTGCGAAGTACCAACTCTCTGAACCAGAGGAGCGGATTCTCTCGCTCAAGTCAGGTGTTGCGAGTGGAAATTGGGCATCAATGGTAGGAGAGCTCTTCGCACGCGAGAGTGCAGAAGTGCTTATAAAGAAGGGAAGTAAACGAGTAAAGGAAGTGAAACCGTTTGCAGAAATTCTCGCGAACCTCCAGAGTAGTTGTTCGCGTGTTCGTGCTTCTGCTGCAAAAGCACTCGTAGACATTTTCCGAAAGCATTCGTTCGTAGTAGAGAAGGAGTTTAATTCTATTTTGGAAGATAAGAAAATCAACGATATGCTTCGTAGCTTCAAACGACCAGACCAGGCACGCATTCTCTCAGACGATATTACTCC
>JALVJP010000104.1 GCA_027028225.1 Candidatus Parcubacteria bacterium | reverse complement strand
ATAAATACATGAATGAATCAAAAATTCCAAAACTTCTCCGAGAAATTCACGATACACCAAAAAAACTCTATATAATCGGTGAGTTTCCTAATCAAGAAAAAAATATTTTTCTCACTGTTATTGGATCACGAAAATTCACTCCCTATGGAAAATCGGTAATAGAGAGAATCATTTCTGGATTAAAAGGATACCCATTCGTCATCATTTCCGGTCTCGCCTTTGGAATTGATGCAATCTCTCATAAGGCAGCGATTGCAAATAATCTCATTACGGTCGCAGTTCCGGGATCAGGGCTTGATGAATCGGTGCTCTACCCTGCCAGCCACAGAAATCTTGCACGAGAAATTATACAATCTGGCGGATGTCTTATCTCTGAATTAGAACCAAAAACCAAAGCGGCGCCGTGGACTTTTCCAAAACGAAATCGTATTATGGCTGGTCTCGCACATGCGGTTGTGGTAGTTGAAGCGGAAAACAAATCAGGAACACGCATTACCGCACGACTTGCAACAGAATATAACCGTGATGTCTTCGCGGTTCCCGGATCAATTTTTAGTCCTAGTTCTGAGGGATGCAACGAACTCATTCGTGAAGGAGCGATACCTCTCACAAAAGCAGAAGATATTTTAGAGCACTTTGACCTCACGCAAGAAAAACAAATACAGGAAACAATTCCTCTTTCCGACGGCGAAAAGCAGGTTCTGCAAATCCTTAAAAGAAGCGCAATGTCAAAAAGCGCACTCGCACGAGAACTCAATATCCCTATATTCAAGCTCAACACAATTATCTCTTCTCTGGAGATAAAAGGACTTGTGTATGAGAGTCTAGGAAAAGTGAGAAGAAAATAGAATCGGAAAAAAGATAAACTGACTCTTTCACGATCGTGAAAGAGTCAGTTCATTTTTGTTGTGAGGGTTTTATTGAAAAACGGCCGCCAGACTGAAGTCCAACGGTCGTTTCCTCTGTACTATTTCTTCTCTAAAACCTTCCATCCTGCATTGAGGAAATTACCAAGATTCTTTTCTTTCACAATTTTCACCTCCCCATTCTTTACAATCTGGATACCTCCTTTCTTCTTCTTATCTTCCTCTTCTGTAAGTGTTTCATCTTGCTTTTCACTCATTCCCATCACTGCATTCACATCAATGTTCGCAAGGAGTTCACCAAGTTTATAGTAGAACGCTTCATTCATCTCATTATAGAGACGCAATCCCTCTTTCTTATACTCCACAAGAGGATCTCGTTGTCCATACGCACGAAGGTTTACTGACTGACGCGTGTAGTCCATCACTTGAAGGTGTTGCATCCACAGCTGATCAAGCACTGCAAGTGCGAGACGATGGAAGAGCGCCCAATACTGAGCCGACGGAATAAGCCCCTTCTTTTCTTTTATTTCTTTTGCAACTTCTGGATTTTCTCGAGTGAGAATATCATTCTCGATCTCCTGGAGAAATTCCTTATCTCGTTTGAGAATACGTTCGCGTGTCGCATACACCGTCTCGCGCTGATAGGAGAGCACGTTATCATAATCAAGTGTCGCTTTTCGTGAGTCAAAGTGAAATCCTTCAACTTTTTCTTGCGCCTTTTCAAGTTGTCGTGAAATTGTCTTATTTTGAATTGGTTCATCACTCTTTAATCCGAGTGTCTTCACGATTGCTTTTACCTTCTCTCCTCCAAAAATGCGCATCAATGGGTCATCGAGGGATACATAGAACTGCGTCTCTCCCGGATCTCCCTGTCGTCCAGAACGACCACGAAGCTGGTCATCAATTCGTCGCGCGTCGTGTCGTTCTGTTCCGAGCACGAAGAGACCCCCAAGACTCTTAATCTCCTCATACTCTTCTTCTGTCGAATGTGTTCCTCCAAGTTTAATATCCACTCCTCGTCCCGCCATATTCGTTGCAACAGTTACCGCACCTTTTCGTCCTGCCTGTGCAATGATTTCTCCTTCTCGTTCGTGGTTCTTTGCATTGAGGACTTGATGAGGGACACCCTCTTGTGTGAGATAAGCACTCAACAACTCATTCTTCTCCACTGAAACCGTTCCGATAAGAACGGGTTGTCCTTTCTCATTTCGTTGTTTTACCTCTTTTGCAATTGCGCGGAATTTCGCCTCTTCATTCTGAAAGATGAGATCTGCATTATCTTTCCTTGCGATAGGTCTATGAGTAGGAATGATAACTACATCGAGACCATACACCTTCTGAAACTCCTCCTCTGAGCTCTTCGCTGTTCCTGTCATTCCTGAAAGTTTTTCATAAAGCTTGAAGTAATTCTGGTAGGTAATCGAAGCGAGGGTTCGTGATTCTTCCTGCACAGGAACATGTTCTTTCGCTTCGAGCGCTTGGTGAAGCCCGTAAGAGTAACGC
>JALVJP010000103.1 GCA_027028225.1 Candidatus Parcubacteria bacterium | reverse complement strand
TTCATATACATTGTATGTGGTTAGTTGTTGATAAAATACCTTTTGGTCATTACTGACCAAAAGGTATTTTAAACTGCTACGCTTTTAAACGCACACCCCAGCTGAAGCTGGGGGTTTATGGGATTAAGAAAAAAGAGGATACTATTCCTCTTTTTCTGTATCACTTTCCGATTCCTCTGTTTCGGATTCTACTTCTTTTGCCTCGGTATCAGTTTCTTCAGATGATTCTTCCGTAGTCTCATTTGATTCCTCCGCAGCTTTTTCTGCTTCTGCCTTCTCTTGTGCGAGTTTTTCCTCGTCAATAATAGGAGTTTTCTTAGGAAGCACATTTTTTTTCTTTCCTTCGATAATCCCCTTATCCACGAGCATGTTGTAAACTGTATCAGATGGTTGAACCCCTTTCGAAATCCAATCTTTTGCTTTACTCTCGTCAATGATAATTCTTCCAAGCTTTGGGTTGTAAGACCCAACAATATCTACATATTTCTGTGATTTTGGACCTCGTGTCTTCTCAATCACAACTATTTTAAAGTGGGCTTCATTCCTTCGCCCGATTCTTTGCAATCGTAGTGCTAACATATGGAGTGCATAGTAACAGAAGAAGAAAAATTCGCAAGAAAAAATTAAGATTCTTTTACAAACGATTTATACGCTCCCCACGTGTAGCGATTGTTTGGACTCCACACCATAAAGGAATCTACCCCTGCATCGAATGATGCTTGAATTTCTTTCTCAATCAACTCTTTCGTGTAACGAGTTTGGAGTGAGAAATCCTGAATCCATGTGCGCAACGACGGAATATGTTCATCTTCCTTCTCTTCTTCTCCTTTCTCTTCCTGTGTTTGTAGACTATTTCCACCCTTATTTCCCTCTTCTTGTTTTTGCGCAAGAAAGACATCAAGACGCTCTTTCGCTCGTTTCATTTCGAAGAGAATAATTTCATAGGGGTGCTCTGCCGGCTTCGCAAAACCGCGGTAAGTTTTCGGATAGTGAGATGGATACACCATTGGTGCAACCGCATCAAAGTAAGGGAAGAAATCTTCAAGTTTCTGTCCAATACTCGGAATCTCTTTCCGTGTTGCAACAAAACCAAATAAATCTGCACTCGTAGGAATATACCTATCTCCTCTATCCTCCCCATGAAGTTCTCTGTGGAGAAACTCTGCGAACGAGCGAATAACCCCCCTCTTCGTTTCTCCGTCCTCAAGTTCGTAGTCTATTGCTCCAAGATTTCCATCGCTTGGGTAGCGTATGTAGTCGAAATTTACTTCATCAAATCCAAGTTGGTAGGCATACTTCGCAAGATCCGCAATGTATTCTCTCGCTTCTTCTTTTTTGGGATTCAAGAAAGAAAGCCCACGTTTATTTTTCCATATCGTTCCGTCTTTTGTATGAATCGCAATTTCTGGATGTTTCTTTGAATAGAGAGGATCCTGAAAACAGACAATTCGAGCAATAAGGTAGAATCCATCGTTATGAAGTTTTTCAATGAGTCCACTTATATTTCGAATGCGGTTACTCCCTGTTCCATAATGTGCAAGCGGTGTCTCACCGAGAGGAAAGGATACATACCCGGTCGCATCCTTCACATCAATTACGAGTGCGTTTATGTTTTCCTCTTTCGCTTTTTCAATGAGTGCACTCCGTCTCTTCTCATTTCCTGCAGTCCATGCGGTAAGATAGAGGACGCGCACCTGCTCCGGCATCGCTAAATGAGGATCCCTCTCCTCCCAAATGATATGATAGATAGGTGCGTAGATAGGACCAATATCTCCCTCATTATGAAATGCGAGAAGGGTTACCTGCCCGTAGATAATAACTACCGCAAGAAAGACGAGAACGAATGAGAATGCACGAAAAAAAGAAGCAGGTGTCAGCTCCCTTTTTTCTCGTAAATCAATACGCCTTTCCTCTTGTACTTGTTTCATAAAGAAATAATAACATATAAAAAAGATTTAAGAAAAACGAGGATCAATCTCCTCGTTTCATCATTTTAAGAAAGACATCATGTGAAATGTTTACCTTTCCTGTTTGACTCATCCTCTTCTTCCCCTTCTTCTGTTTTTCGCGAAGCTTCATCTTTCGTGTGATATCTCCCCCATAGAGTTTTGCAGTTACATCTTTTTTCAGTGCGGAAAGTTTCTTTGATGCGATAATTCTCCCAAGCACTTTCGCTTGAATTTTTACCACAAAGAGCTGACGAGGGAGCACCTTATAAAGCTTCTCCACTACCTCCTCTGCTTCCTCACGCATCCTCCTCTCTGAGATGACGCGAGAGAATGCGGGGACAACTTCCTCTGCGACGAGCACCTCCATCTTTGTTACATCCGCTTCCCGCTCGCCAATAAATTCGTAAGAAATAGATGCGTACCCAGAAGAAACTGATTTCAAACGATCGAAAAAGTTTCGCATCAATTCGCGGAGAGGCATTTCAATAACGAGCTCTACTCTCCCCTCTCCAAAGTTTTTCGTATCAGTGAGAACCCCCTCGTGTTCATAGAGAAGCGGAACAATCGCATTCACATACTCGTGCTTTGTGATGACGTGAAGTCGCACCCACGGCTCCATCACACGTTCTATTTCACCATGGTCAGGAAAGTGAATCGCAGAATGCACAATAACTTCTTCCCCATTCTTCTTGAATACACGATAGCTCACTGATGGGGCAGTGAGAATAAGGTTGAGTGAAAATTCTCGCTTAAGGCGTTCGGTGAGAATTTCGAGATGGAGCATTCCAAGAAAGCCAATACGAAACCCTCTCCCCATCACTCCAGATGCTTCTTCCTCATAGGTAAAAGAGGAATCGGAGAGTTGAAGTTTTGAGAGTGCGGTGCGGAGGAGGTCGAAGTCATCCTGACTCTCTGGATACACTGATGCCCATACAACGGATTTTGGTTTTTCATACCCTTCGATTGCATCATCTCCGATAGGGTGTTTGAAAGAGGTGATGACATCTCCCACTGATGCAATCCCTGGTTCCTTAATCCCTGTTACGATGTAGCCAATTTCCCCTGCGGAAAGTTGGGGAACTTCTTTCTCAAATGGGGTAAAAATTCCTACCTCATTCGCACGAAACTTTCTTCCCGCAACTTTGAACGCAAGCTCATCTGCCTTTGTTGCCTCTCCACTAAAATTTCTCACATAGACAATAACCCCTTTATTGTCGTGATACGCAAAGTCAAAAATGAGCGCATTTAACCGTTCCTCGTTACTCATTTCCGGCGAAGGGATTTTTCGAATGATATGAGCAAAAAGTTCTTCTACCCCCTCCCCTGTCTTTCCTGAAGTTTCAAGAATTTCGTCTGGATCAATATCAAGGAGAAGTGCAATTTCCTCACGCACATCCTCGACGCGTGCGAGTGGAGAATCTACTTTTGAAAGTGCAGGAATAATCGTGAGACCAGCCTTTCGTGCCATATCGAGTGTGGTGAGTGTCTGTGCTTGCACCCCTTGTGTTGCATCTACAAGGAGAATTGCCCCCTCTACCGCCTTCATTGCACGAGATACCTCGTAGGAAAAATCAATATGGCCTGGAGTATCAATGAGGTTGAAAATATACTTCCCTCCTGAGAACTGATCATCTCCTGTATAGGAATACTCCATTCGCACTGGCTGCATCTTGATTGTAATTCCTCGCTCTTGTTCAAGCTCCATTTGGTCGAGGAGTTGATCGTGCATCTTTCGTGCCTCTACCGTATTCGTTTTTTCAAGCATTCTATCTGCAAGCGTCGATTTCCCATGATCGATGTGCGCAATAATAGAAAAATTCCGTATTCGCGATGTATCTCCTTTCATTAGCAATGAGTATATAGCGTTTAAGGAAAAAGAAAATGCGCTATACTAGTGTAATGGAACAAAAACGCACACCAATTATCGCATTTGATGGTCCTGATAATGTAGGAAAAGGAACACAAATTGCACTCCTTAGAAAATGGCTCTCCCACATCCCATTCGTTCTCACAAACCTTGATCGTCCACATGGGGGAAACCACGATGAGAAACTTAACTATGGATACCGGGCGAGTAAAAACCACTTAAAAGCAAAAGAACTCCTCTGGCGAGAAGGAATTCCTCATCTCGTTGATAGGATGCACTATACCGAATACGCTTACTCAATTCTTCGTGGTGGACATCAGTTGAAAGATATTCTCACACTCGAACAAGAGTTTCTCACAATACGAGATGATTTTCTCACTATTATTTTTGTTGATGAAACGAAGAATATCCTCAGACGAGATGATGGACTCTCTGTATACAAACGAGATGACTATGAAGCAGTAGAGAATATCATTGAACGATTCCGCGAAATTGCAGATGCTTCGCACTTTCACAATCGAATTATCTCGATTACTGGGAAGAGCATTTCACAAGTTCATGAGGAAGTGAAGAAAACTGTGAGAGAATTTTTTCCCTCTATTGAGGAGCAAAAAGTAGACAAATTTAAGTAAAAAAGTGAACGAATTTCTCGTGTCCTCTATACCCTATTTCACGATCGTGAAATAGGGTATAGAATTTTTGTGGAGAATATGGTATAGTATTGTATAAAGAATGACGCTCAACTTACTCCCAAATAGAAACTCTTAATTCACCTTTTCAGGTAAATCAATTAACAGCTCTTCCTACACTCAAATAGAAACCGCTTTGAAGAAAGGCGGGGCGTGCAGAATGCACACACCGCCTTTTTCACAAAAACTATACTCATCCACTACTCATGAAAATCTACACATACTTTAAATGTTCCGGCATTTTTTCCTTCCTCTCTGTAATAATCGCCGGATCAATGTGAAGAATTCCTGATTCAGGAATATCCCCTTGAAGCAAGAGATCTGCGATATACGTTTCTACCTTATCTTGAATAAGTCTTCTGAGTGGACGAAGTCCAAATTTTGCACTATACCCCTCTCGCGCAAGCACATCCACGAGCTCTGGATCAATAGATACTTGAATTCCGTGTCGCTTTCCAATTGTCACATTAAGTTTGTCGATAAGGAGGATTGCGACTTTCTTCACTTCTTCACGATTGAGTGTTCTAAAGAGAACAACACCATCAAAACGGTTTATCAATTCTGGGCGAAGAATTCCTTCAGAAATGATATGTTGAATGAGTAATTCTTTTGAAATATGACCGTTTTCAAGGATATAGCGTGCTCCTGCATTCGATGTTGCAACGATAATGGTATTTCGAAGATTAATTGCTCTCCCTTTTGGGGTGTGCATAATCCCTTCATCTAATACTTGGAGAAGGACATTAAGGATGTCTGGATGTGCTTTCTCAACCTCATCAAAGAGGACGAGACTGTAAGGCATATCCTCTACTTTTGAACCTATTCGCTCCATGAAACGCTCAATTGAAGAGAGCTCACGGTATTCCGACATATCAAAACGATGAAAAAAATCTGGGGAGCCAAAATAGTATTGTGCGAGTGTCTTTGCAGTATGTGTCTTTCCCACCCCTGTTGTTCCAACGAAGAGGAAAGATCCAATGGGACGTTTCTCATCTCGCACTCCGAGACGAGACCGCTTAAGGGAAGATGCAATCGCATGAGTTGCCTCCTCTTGTCCTATCACATAACGATTCAGAACCTCCTCAAGATGAATAAGCTTATCTCGTTCCTCCTGTTGTAACACCCCAAGTGGAATACGAAGTTTTTCGGAAATAAGTCTCTCCACATCCTCTGGGCTAACAACCCTCTTCTCAATGAGGAGAAGTTCATCGAGGAGATCCATTGATTTCTCTGGTTGATAGTCGTTAAGAATAAATTGTTCACTGAGAATGACGATGCTCGCAAGCGTCTCATCAGGAAAACGATGACGAATTCCAGCACGATCTACTCGATCGATAAGGTAGAGCATCGTCGTTTTTCTATCAGGAGGAAAAAATTCCACGACATCTACAGAACTCATCATGTGTGCATTGTATTTAAACTTCTCATTAAAATGTTCATTGTCTGTTGTGAGAACAATCTGAAAGTGAGGAACATCGAGATAGGATTCCACCACATCGAGAATGTGAAAGCGCTCGATATTTTCAATAACGAGCACAATATTTCCCGCATTCACTGCCTCGTGGAAACAGCGATGGAGTTCTTCTTTCGTGAGCTCCTCGGGAAAGAGTTCTACAAGTCGCTTTCCGTTCAATTTTGATGTAGATAAATCACGATACATCTTCTTTGCGAGATAGGAGAGGCGTGTTGTCTTCCCTACCCCTTGTGGACCGACAATAAGCACATTCTGTTGGTGATCACGACTCAACGCGCGTTCCACTTGTTTGAGACCACCGTCATGATCAATAACGAGCATATCAGAAGTAAGTCGAAGATCTCTCCCGTGTGCATCGAGAAAGTAAGTTATCGGATAAGACCAATTCTTCCCAATCGATCCAATTTTTGAGAGTTTTCGGTAATCGAAGCGAATTGGGAGAATGAGAATGAGAGGAAGACTGAGGTATACAAAAAAAATAACGATTACTCCTACAATAATAGTGAATGTGCGAATAGAGAAACCGAGCACACGGGTAAAGAGTGCGAAGCTCACATTTTCTATAATCCTCCATACTCCTTTCTCATCACTCTTATAGCTATCTCGATGCCACGGAATAAAAAGTGATTGAAGGAGACGAGGTATGGAAAAGTAATACACCACAAAATCACGAAGGTGCTGCCACGAGTGAAACTGTTCTTTCATACTACTATGGTAGCACGAGTAATGAAGAAGACAAAAAACACCACGAGGTGTTTTTTGTCTTCATTCAGAAAGAAAATAATACTTATTGACAACTTGTCCCTGTCGTAGCCGCATTTTTTACTTTCGCAACTCCGGCAGAGTCAACACAGAAGTATTTTCCATCACTGAGTTCAACATCCGCAGCCCATTCACTTCCATCACTAGCAACTGAACAATTAGTATGTTCAACCTCCGCAAACACTCCATCATTACAAAGACTAGCTGGGTAAGCTTTACCATCAGCAATAAGTTCCGCTTCTGTTCGTAATCCAGTAAGTTCTGCCTTCTTCTTTGCATCTTGTGCCTTAG
>JALVJP010000102.1 GCA_027028225.1 Candidatus Parcubacteria bacterium | reverse complement strand
GTATTAATGTATCCCTCAAGGTTTCCTGAAACTCCCGTACACCCGTTCGCATCGGCGTAGTGTGAAGAAAATAGTGAGGGAAGGAAGAATCCTATTGCCGTTCCAATGATAGCTATCCCGACAATCTTCCAAAAAAGACTATTCTTTTTATGTGTTATCGTATATGTCATAGATGCTCATAATTACTCTCCGAATAAATGTGAAATGTCTCTCCTGTGAGTAGCAGAAGGAACTGATTCTTTCTCTGTTACCACTTTTCTAATAAACTCATTCTCCTTCTCTACACTATGCACCTCATGATGAGAAACATTCCCTCCCTGAAAAAATTTCATATAGAGGAAATACATCCCAAAAAGAAGCACGATGAAGAGGAGAAACCAAAGAAAGAAAGATGATTTCCCTTCTCCTCCGCGAGGAGGTGTTTTGGGTTTTTCTTCCATTTCTTTTGGAAATTGTCTTGTATCAATGATTGTATCCATACTACTGATTGATTATATGATAATCGTAACGATTATAGCACGAGAGAGAAAAATAATGCAAGGTAAGTTAATCCTCTCATTCACCTCCTCTCAAAATCTTACCCCAATGAATGTGTCTTCCGTATCACTACCTCAATTCCCGGAAGCGTTCCATCTACAAGAAAATCAAGCATCGCTCCTCCTGCGGTTGAAATAAATTGAAATACACTCTCAAGATGTTGCTCTAAGATGACAGTGCTCGTATCTCCCCCTCCACTCACCGCATAGGTATCGCTCTCGGCAATACTTTTCGCAATGGCAACCGATGCTTGGGTATAGCCATCTTCATACTTTCCCATAGGACCGTTCCAAAGCACCTCTCTCCCTCTACGAATGTAGGTGTCAAAGAGCGCTTCTGTCTTTGGTCCAATATCAAGAATGGTGTCATCTCCAACATGTTCTATTCTCCCCTCATTTCTATTCTCTCCTCGAAAATCAATAGGAAGCACAATTCGTGGATTATCCACTATATGGGTAACATCCACGCTATCATCACAGTAAGAACTCCCAATACTAACCCCTCTCTCTTTGAGAAAGACATTTGCAAGTGCTCCCCCAAGGAGAATTGTATCTGCGAGCCTATGCTCAAGCATCTTTTCGATGAGGGGAAGTTTCGTCCCGAATTTCGCTCCACCAAGAATGAGAATGCGTGCTCCCTCATCGAGAGGAGTGAGAAAGCGAGAAAGCTCTTCTACTTCACGAACAAATTGAAATCCAAAGTAACTTGGAAGGAGTTGTGCAATTGCATGAACCGATGCATGCTTACGGTGAGAAACAGAGAATGCTTCGTTAATGTATATATCCGCCCACTCGATAAGTGGAGAAAGGTAGGAAGGATTATCTTCCTTCTCCTCCGAAAAAGATCGCACATTTTCAAGGAGTATTGTCTCTCCGTTCCCCATCTCTCGCACACGATCGCCTAACCCATTCCATTGAGCAAACGAGAGTGGAAGCTGTTGTGAGAGAAAATCGTAGATCGGTTTCAATGTTTCCTTTGGATCACGCCCTTGGTGCGAGAGAATAACCGTGCGTGCACCCTGTGCTTGGAGAAATTTAATTGTGGGAATCATTTTGAGAATTCTCCAATCCTCGCCCTTATCAACCTTTCCATCGTCTCCAAGCGAAGTGTTTGTATCAATACGGAGAATAACACGCTCCCCTTCTAAGCCCCCTTTAAGTGTTCCAAGCGAAAAATTCTGAATTTTTTTTACAAATGGTATCTCCATACTATGTAAGTATATCATGAGTTTTCACTTTTTGATGAGAGTGGGGGCAGGCGGGCGAGGCGATTTTATCGCCTCGCCCGCCATTTTTTCAAAAGACAAAAATTGATATTCCGCTATACTCCTCTCTGTATGCTGAACTATAATGAAATCAAAGAACGAAAATATATCATTCTCGACGGAGAACCCTACGAAATTATATCTTCGCAAGTATCGCGAAAGCAAGCGAACAAGCCGGTGAACAAGACGAAACTCAAATCACTCCAAACCGGTCGTGTGATTGAATACACCTTCCATATGTCCGACAAGGTAGATGAGGCAGATATTTCAAAAAAGAAAATCGTATATATCTACTCAAAAGGAGATGAAGAACACTGGTTCCATAGTGAAGGAGATAAATCAGATCGCTTTTCTATTGATGGTAATATAGTAGGCGAAGCGATTCACTACATACTCCCCCAACAAGCAGTCGATGCACTCATTTTTACCGATGAAGACGATGAGGAGCATATCATTGGATTGCAACTTCCTATAAAGGTAGAACTTGAAGTTGTGGAAGCTCCTCCTTCCATACGAGGAAACACTTCTTCCGGAGGAGGAAAAGTTGTGCTAACCTCGACTGGGCTCAAGGTAAATGTTCCCTTCTTTATCAAGAAAGGTGATGTAATCGTAGTAAACACAGAAACAGGGGAATATACTGAACGAGCGACAAAATCGTAAGTATTCAAAAAAACCACAAAGCGGTTTCTTAGGAAGCGAAGCGAGGATTTTTCCTCGCTTCGCTGTCATTCCGTGTTTAACCCAGAATCCACTCTTCCTGTCATTCCGCACTTGATGCGGAATCCAGAGAATAAGCACAGCATTTGTTTACTTACATAAAGTGGTAATACCCATAGATTCCCGCCGGAGCCTGTGCCCACGTAGGCAGGTACGGGAATGATATGGTAGATGTCAAGGACGACAAAGCGCAAGGGGATTTGTCTAAAGCGGGGCGAGGATTTCATCCTCGCCCCGCTCTTCTCTACTATCCAAAAATAGAAGACATCAATGCACTTTTTGATTTTTTGAAATATCTTCTTCCTCTCGATGATACACCCCAACAGCTTCACTTATGTGCTCATACCCATCGGCCTTCAAAAGTTTCACTAAACCTTTATTGATACTTCCAATAAGTTGCGGACCTTCAAAGATCATCCCTGTGATGAGTTGCACGAGTGACGCACCTCGTTTTATTTTTTCATACGCATCTTCTGCGGAAAAGACTCCCCCAACTCCAATAATTTTTATCTGATCTCCAAATTCGCGATAAATATTGCTAATAAGATCATTTGAAAACTTCTCCACTGGCTTTCCGCTAAAATTCCCCTTCCATCCTCGCTCATTTACAAGTTTCATCTCCTCTCTATCAAAAGCAGGATTATCACGCTTCTTCACAAGGTTTGCCACAATAATGGCATCTACACTATGTCGGACCATAATTGCGACAAGCTCTCGTGCCTCTCCCAATTCAATTTCTGCCTGAAACTTTACGAAGAGGACACGATTCCCGATAATTTCTCTTATTCCTTGCAAAAGTCGATTGAGAATCTCCGGATCTGCGAGTACTCCTGAACCTGCAACATTCGGACACGAGATATTAAGCTCGTAGTAGGAGAAACGCTTTCCCTTCGGGTGACCCATAAGGAAATGGAAACTCTTGAGAATGTCTTCCACCTGCCCTTCTGGATCACATACAAAAGGAGAATTTGTTGCGCCGATAGAGATACCGAGATGAAAATCCTTATCCTCCGGGAAATCAACTTGCTCAAGCACTCTCTCTAATCCAAGATTTTTAAACCCCTTATTCACGAGGAGTGAACGCGATTTTGGAAGACGCGCGAGACGCGGTTTTGGGTTCCCTTCATACGAAGAAAAGGTAACCGTTCCCCCGCTCATAAATCCAAAGCCTACACTCTCAATAATGAGAGGAAGTTGGATATTATAATCAAACCCCGCGGAGAGACCTACTGGATTCTTGAAGTGGAGTCCAGAGAGCTCCTGTTCAAGTGCTGGATGACTATAGCGGAAAAGCGCACGAATGATTGCACGCGTAAGCTTCCATCTCCCAAGGAAAACACCAAGCTTCGTCACCCGTTCATGAACGAATTCTGGATCGAGCTTGAAGAATACCGGTTTGAGGATATGTGAATACAAATAGTTCATACTACGAAAAGCGAACACGGAAGAGTTCTTCCACATTCTGTTCAATTTGTTGGGTAAGATCCTCTACAGAAATTTCTTTCAATTCAGCGACACGTCGTGTTGTTTCTATCACAAATGTTGGTTCATTCCGTTTTCCTCGATACGGAGTAGGACTCACATAAGGAGCATCAGTTTCTGTGAATATCCTCTCAAGAGGAGTGAGTTTTACTATTTCATCATATTCGTGAGTGAAAGTAACAACCCCTGTAAATGAGAGGAAAAATCCAAGTGAAAGAAACTGCTCCGCAATTTCTCTATTCCCTGCAAAAAAGTGAACATCTCCACGAAGGCTTCCTCTATTCTCATACTCCTTGAGAATACGAAGTGCATCTTCATACGCATCCATTGTTCCTCCCGATGGACGAATATGAAGCATGAGTGGTAAATCGTGTATAAGTGCAAGTTCGATTTGGGCGCGAAAGGCGCTCTCCTGCGCCTTTCGCGCCTTCTCATCCGCGTGAAAGTAATCAAGTCCACACTCTCCTACCCCCACGATGGTATCTCTGTTCTCACTCACAAGCTTCTCAAAAGCCATCCTATCAAACTTCTCTACACTTCCTTCTTCCTTTGATGCATAACTATCCGACGTGTAAATAGGATGGATCCCAACCACTGCACGCATCATACCTGAATACTGAGAGGTAATTTCCACCGCCTTCTTGCTCGTCCTATAGTTTACTCCTACTGTAAATGTCTTTACTCTCTTCTCACGCATTCTCTCAATCACCTCCCCCCTATCTTCATCATAATCTGGAAAGTTGAGATGGCTATGAATATCGATATACATATACTCACCATCCTATATCCTTACTGAGGAAAGTAAATAAAAAGTATACTGATACGATGACGAAATATAGTTGAAAACGAGATATTGTGTTTATCTAAAAAATATGCTTTACTTTTACACATGAACAAAGAACATTCTCCATTAGAAAAGAAAGAATGGAAGAAAAATTATATAGAAAAAATGAGAGAAAAAATTCACCGATTTCTCAAATCCTCCATGTTTCTCCTCTTTCTCTATGGAGGAATAGAAACGACGATGAAATCGATGAGATACATTTACCTAATTAAAACAAAGGAGATACGAGATAAAGAAAAGAAATTTGACGGAGGATACCATAAGAATACAGAAGATATCATCGCGGGAAAATATCAATACTATAGTGAATTATCGTTTAATACCTACGAATCATTCAAGAGAATCCTAGACGAAGATCCTACATTTCTTGATAATATCGTGATGGAATACTTTATGGGAACGCACAGTTACGACATTAAAAGCGTTCTCGAGAGAATAGCTGCTGATAAGGAGGTAGAAAAACTCCTTCTCGAAAAATTAGAAAAGGATGGTGAACAAAATACAATAGATGCAATCCATATTTTCCAGAAAGAAAATTACGACGCAGAGAAAGCAGAGAAAAAGATTATAGAAATGTTCACAAGGAGAAAGTTTAAACAAATTCAAGAGCATATTAAATTATTCCATAAAGCAAAAGAAGAGAGGATCGAAATCCTCAAATCAGATACGTACCTTAAACGCCTCACAATTGAGCTCGACGGAAACAGAGAAAAAGCAGAAAAACTTCAGAAGAAACTACTGAAGAACTTAGAAGATGCATCATTCTATATCTCAAACTTTCCTTACAACACAACAGATACTTCTTCTGGTTTTTCTGACGAACTCGGATTTATCGTTCTTGGAAATAAGGTAGGGTATTTTACCGCGCTTCATGAGTTACTTCACCATACAACAGAAAATGGGATAAATATTCCAAACAGAACAAAGAGAAAATTAACAAGTCTCTCTACCTTTAAAGAGAATATGACTGCAAAAGAAAAGAGGAATGAAGAAGAGTATCGAGAGAAGAGTCACAGGAGTTATTACAGAAGTGCAGATGAAATACTCGCGAGAAAGGTATGTTTTGATACGGAACTTGAAAAACTAGGAATTAAAAAATATGACGAATCATTCACAGAAGAACACTACAAGAAAGTAGAGAAACTCGAAAAAGAAGGAAAACTTAACTTAAATTCAGATCAATTTTTTAGGATGTTTAAAAGGGATACACTCATTATGATTATGAACACTGTTGCATTTCAAGAGTATCTGAAAACAGGGAAGCTCGATGAAGAGAAGCTCAAAAAGGAGTTAGAGGTTGCAATCTTAAATGAACAAGAGGAAGACTACTACCCTCCTGAGTTTTGGGTGAATAGTGATACTGTATAAACAAAACTACCTGAGGGTGGTTTTGTTTTTTATATTTACGTATGATATAATTATCTCTGTATGAAAATGAATTTAGAAGGAAATTTTTCTACTCAAAAAAGAACAGAAGAGCAGGAGAGAAAAAATAGCGATATAGAAGAGAAGGAAGGAGAAGGGACTCTCGAAAAAATTGGAAACAGCCTTATTGAGATTGGGAAAAAGTTGAAAGAACATCCAGGTGTAGAAAAAATGAAAACTATCATTAAAGAACTCGGAAAAGATATGAAAATGCTTTTTGGCCTTATGAAGAACGATGAAGAAGTAGAAGAGAAGGCGAAAAAAGGAGGACGCGAAGAAAGGGGAGAGAAAGAGAGTATTATGGAAAAAATACGAAAATCACTTCAACCATATATTATATGGGGAACTATTATGATATCTGGGTATAGTATTTTAAAATCTAGTACAGAAAAAGTGGGGAAGAAATATAACATCAACGAGAATACGATAAAGCTACGCCCACATGAAAAAACGAAAGAGAAAAAACTCATCATAGATGGACCTATTACTAACCCAACAAAAGAAGAGATAAAACAACGGTACGGAATAGATACATATACACTCTGGCTTGACGGGAGTGAAGAGGATTTTGATGATTTTTTCTCAAGAATAGGAGAAAATGAAGAGGCGCTCAACGATATCATCACATCGAAAGGGGCGCTTGATCTTCCAGAAGAAATCAAAAACCTAGGCACTGTTCAGATGATGGAAAACCCTCTAAAATACCACGAAGCAATAATAGCAATAGTGCGCGCAGTGTATGATAAATTAGTAGAACGTTCAAACAAAGAGACAATTCATTTTAAATACTATAATAAAGAGCTCTTTAAGGATTACGATTCATTTAAAAAAATAATAGAAGAAGATGAAACATTTAGGAAAAGCATTGTAGGGAAATACGAACGTAACAAAAAAATGCATGACCCATCTCTCTCTATGAGTTACGAAGAGTTTGAAGAATACGTAACCCCATTCATTCGAAGTGATCATGAACTTTTGCACTCAGAGGAGCTGACAAACAAAGAGAAACAAGATCTTAAAAAGATGGTAGAGGAGAATAATGGGAAAGAAATTGCTGAAATTCTCGCCAACAATAAAGATTGGGGAGATGTCGAGAAATTATTAAAGGAAAAGAAACTTCTTAAACAATTACTCGATCGTAAAATGGAACCAGTTATAAAAGAAGCTTTTTCTGAAATACAAGAAACTATGAAACAATACGATGAAGCGATAAAGAAGAGAATAGAAATGATGAGTAGGCCAAAATACGCTGAACGTCTTGCTAAGGAAATCAATAATGAAGAAAATAGAGAAAACCTTCTGAAAGCACTTCATGATGAATATATAGTAATCCATTCTGACCAGTTTCCTAAAATTCCTCAAAAAATACAGCAAGATCTTAAAAAAAGATTAGAAGAAAAATACGGAAAAGAGGTTACTGAAATGCTCTACCAAGACAGAGGCTGGAAAGAGATAGAAGAGATAATAAAAGAAAAAGATCTTCTTACTCCAATCTTCGACAAAGACGCAAAAGAATTACAACAAAAAATGATTGATAACATAAAAGATGGGAATTACTATCTCTCAAATCACCACAATTTAACAAGCGATACATCAACAGGTCATTCTTCCTGGGATGGATATATTGTTTCTGGTTTTAACAGACCAAAAGAGACTATTATTCATGAAGAGAGTCATAGAGCGGATAGGAATGGTCGAATGATTCCAGATGGAGGGGTAAAAATTTTAAAAGAAAATTATTCTTTTAAAGAAAGACAAACAGAATGGGAAAGAAAATATGAAGAAGAATATATTAAAAGACACGGACGAGAATATTTCAGTAACCCAACCGAAATTCTTGCTCGTAAAGCGGTATTCGACATGATGCTCGAAGAACTTGGAATTAAGAGATATGAGGAAGAATTTACAGAAAAACACTACAAGATGATAGAAAAATTGTATAAAGAAGGAAAACTTGATCACAACGCATCAGAATTCTTTAGAATGTTTGAAAAAGATGCTCTCATTATGATTATGAACACTGTTGCATACCAAGATGCCATGGAAAAAGGTGTTCCTATTGAACAAGGAAAAGTTGCTGAAGAACTCGTTGCGAAAATACTAAAAGTAGATGAATTGAATAAAAAAGGTGATACCTACTACCCTCCAGAATTTTGGGTGAATAGTGATACAGAAGTGGGTTAACGAGGAAAGGGCGGCGCCTACGGCGCCGCCCTTTTTCCCTCTACACAAACCCTAATCCTTCCTCTGAAAAAGAGATTCTTCAGGAAGCTTCGCTTCCGTAACATAACGCATAATCTTCTCTGCCGTTTTTGGCATAAACGCTTGGAGCGTATAGCCAATACGATAGAGTTCTTTTGCAAGGTAGCGAAGATCTTTCTCCGCCCCTTCCCTGTTCTCTTTTATTTTCTTAAATGGTTTCTCTTTTGCAATGAACGCATCGAGATCTCCGACGAGTCTCCAAATCTCATTCATCGCGGTCACATAATCAAATGCTTCAATATGACGATGATGGAAGGAGAGAATTTCCTCTGAATGTTCTTCATGCACACCACTAATATTCACCTCATAACTCGTCACCATCTTCATAATCCTCTGCACAAGGTTCCCAAGCCCTTTCGCGAGGTTCGCGTTATACGCTTCTCTAAATTTTTCCACTGTCACATCAGAATCCTCAAAGTTGTTCACGTGACGGAGGAGGTAGTAGCGAAGCGCGTCTGTCCCATACTCTTTTACAAGCTCAAATGGATCAATCACATTTCCGAGCGATTTTGACATCTTCTGCCCGCCGGAGGTAATAAATCCATCAATTACCATATGGCGAGATTGAGGAATTTCCGCTGCCATGAGCATCGCCTGCCATATCGCAGATTGAAAGCGAAGGTTATCCTTCCCTGCATACTGCACAGGATTTCCCTCAACCCAATACCGTTGGAACTGCCCTTCATTGTCCGGCCAACCGAGTGTGGAAATGTAGTTCACGAGCGCATCAAACCATACATACATTACATGCTCCTCGTCACCAGGAACAGGAATCCCCCACGGCATTTTTTCCTTTAAGCGGGAGATAGGAAAATCTTGAAGGCCTCTCTCCACAAACGCAATAATTTCATTAAAGCGAAACCTCGGAACGACAAAATCCTCATGTTCCTTATAGAAAGTAAGGAGTCTATCCTGAAATGCAGAAAACTTAAAGAAGTAATTTTCCTCATCGATAAGCTCTATCTCCCTATTCGGATGCTCAGGACAGCGACCATGATCGAGCTCTGAATCTGTTTTTACCGCTTCACACCCAACACAATATTTCGCTTGGTAATTCTTTTTGTAAATGTAACCATTCTCACGAACCCGTTCCCAAAATGCTTGAGCTGCACGAATATGTTGTGGGTCTGTAGTACGAACGAAATGCACATCCGGGGAGATTCCGAGTTGGGGAACAAGCTCTTTGAAAGCGGATGACAATTCATCTACATATTCCTGTGGGGCTTTCCCAAGCTCTCTCGCCTTCTCCCAAATTTTCATTCCATGTTCATCAGTTCCTGTGTTAAAAAAGACATCATACTCTTGAAGTTTTCGATAACGTGCAAAAACATCTGCGCGAATAATCTCCATTGCAAAACCGATATGTGGACGCGCATTCACATAAGGAAGTGTTGTTGTGATGTATTGTATTTTTTTCTTTTTTTCATCCATGTTTCTATTTTGAGATATGTTTCTTTAACGATTTGTCACGCTCTTCCCATGCAGAAAATAACTCCATCACGAAAAGTGCTATCGGAACAGCGAGAATGAGTCCAACAATACCAAAGAGTTTTGTAGATGCAATTGCGGAAATAATTACTGCAACCGGCGGAACTCCTGTCATTTTTTTAGAGATGAGAGGTTGAATGAAGTAATCAGTAATTTGCTGAATAACACCGTAGAGAAGAATAACGAAAATCGATATTCTTAATCCACCCATATTAAACGAGAGAATGAGTGCAGGAAGAATCGCGAAGAGAATTCCGTAGGGAATGAGTCCGAAAATCCCCGCGAGAACAGAGAGGAGAAAAGTATAAGGAATTCCGAGGATACTCAATCCAATGAGTGTGAGAAAAAATACGAGAAATGCGAGAATAAGTTGACCATGAAACCACGACTCAACCTTACGGCGAAAAGATCTCCAATGCGTGAGAGTAAACGATTCATACTTTCCGGGAGTTACCAATTCAATTATCTTCTCTATTGCGTGCGGTTTCATATTAAAGTAAAACGCAATAACAATTGTAATGATGAAGTTTGCGAGTCCTCCAAACATCCCGATAAATAGATCGAAAAAAGAACGGAGAGAATTTTTATCAAATGTAACGAGGAACTCCTTTGCATCTTTAAATGAAGAAAAGTGGTTAAGGAAATTAAATGAGTGAAATATCTCTGGATAACTTCCACTCAACTTTCCTACCTCTTGGATAACCACAGGGAGAAAAATAGCAAAAGAACCAAAAAAGACTACGAGGATAAAGAGGTAGAGGAAGAATGCAACAAATGGACGGTGTATATGTTTTTGTGAAAGAAGAGTAATTGGCTTATCCATGAGAACAGCAATCACAAGCGATAGAATAAGAAGGATGAGGAAATCCCGTATCGAGAAAAGTCCATAAAATACCCACGCGATAACAAAGATAAACATTATCTTATTTAGAGTAAACATACATGTCTGTTTTTCCATACCTTTAGTATACAAACATATGAGTAAAAGACAAAAAACGATAAAAGAATCTACCGCAAACCGAAAGAATTCCTTATGTATGATATAATAACCGCTATGGAATTCATACAACTTCTCACAAAACTCACCGCGATTATATTCGTAGCAAAAATCATCGCAGATTTTACCAAAACCGTAGATATTCTCTGGTACATCCTTCTTGGACTCATAGGAACACAATACATTTTCCATATTGATTCAACGCAACTAGAAAGCTGGGCAACACTCGGAGTCGTATTTATTATGTTCTATGCAGGCTGGAAAGAAGATCTCCTCAAATTCATCTTTGAAATTTGGAAAAATAAGTGGGTTGCACTCATTGGGGCACTTGGGCCTTTTCTCGGTGCATTCCTCTCTTTTCTCCTTTTGCGTTTCCAGTTTCACGAAGCAATCGTTGCGGGTTTTATCTTCACCTCAACAGCAGTCCCATACACGATTGCAGTTCTTACAAATCTCGGACTTGAACGAACACGCGCTGCAAAAACAGTGCTCTCATCATCTATTGCTGATAACTTCATCAGTATTTTTATGGCAGTCGGAGTTCTCCCCGCATTCGCTCTTCTCCACCTCGGAGAATTAGAAACTGCGTCTTTTGGAAAAATTGCTCTCGAAGTAACAGAGCAAATGGGATTTATTTTTGGAGCGTTTGCACTCTTCGCAGCACTAGGTCTTATTATTCTCCCCGATGCACGAATGCATATGAGAATGAATATTCCACAGATTATGCAACGCGATGGAATTCTCGCGCGCATAACCTACTGGCTCTATCAACTAAGAGAAGCTCCCGGTCTCTATACGATTACACGCGCATTCTCAAATGTGCGAATTGGTATTCCGCTCACTCTCCTCATCGTGCTTGGACTCTCGTGGTTTGCGCATGAACTTGGTCTTCACCCTGCAATTGCGGCATACCTCGCAGGGCTCATTCTCCATGTAGAGATGTATCACTCAACAGAGAAGAGCGAAATCGTGCATGGAACAATATCAATTAGTCATAAAAATCTCTCTGTTTTCTTCTACTTTCTCCAAGAGTGGGTAGGACCGATATTTTTTATCTACCTTGGAAGTCAGATGATTGTAGAACTTTCTCGTGTTCCGGAAGTTATCGCATCTTCTATTACCGCGGCATTCTTTATTGGAATTGCACAATATGTAAGTGCATACTACGCAGGACTTAAAACATCACGCCTTCCTCGTCATGACGCACGACTTCTTGGATTTTCGATGCTCCCTCGTGATGTAATTGCTTTCGTGGTGCTTGGACTCTCAATTACCACCGGTCTCATCAAAGTAAATAGTATCTTTATTATTGTAACGATTGTTACCGTGCTTATTCTCAACATCGTCGCAACACTTGTGATGAGATGGTTTAAACCTCACTACGAGAAATGTGATAAACACTACAAGACAAATTCTACTCACCCTTGCCATCACAACCCTTTGCATAAGAGAAAAGAAATGGTATAATGATATTTATGTTTGAAAAAAGGTTTTGGTCAAAACCAAAAGAAAAAATTGAAGAAAAGAAAAATGAAATTCTCCAAAAAAAGATGACGAGGAGAGAGTTTATCAAGAATCTTGGAAAAGCAGGAATTCTCGCAGCAGGTATTTCTCTTGGAGGGAAAGTTGTTTATGACGTAGCTCGCATGTTTGATGAAACAGACGAGGAAAACTCTTCAACAAAAAGAGATGAAGAGAGTCGAGAAACAGACGAGAAAAGACTCGATGCGAGAGAACTTGGAAGTTTCTATTTTAGGAAGAAACCACACATTCCAAGGCCAGAAGAAATAGGGAAAATTAACATAGAGAACCTCTCTCTCCATGGAAAAATTGATAGCCTTGGGGTAATAGGAAATTCCGCTTTCTACGGAAAAATAGAACGCGCTCTTCGCTACAAAATCCTCACCGATAGTATTGAGGATAGGTATGGACTTCCACGACATACACTTACTTCAATAATGATTGCAGAATCGTCAGGACGCGATGTGCTCCCAAACGCACTGGAAGATGGCGGTATTGGACTCTGTCATATGCAACCAGCAGTCGCGAAAGAGTATAACCTCAAACCGGTAATTGGGAGTAAAATTCGTGATAGAGAGGCGGGACAAAAATTAAAAAAATTGATTGCAAAATACCATGAAAATCCGATTGCACTCTCTCGTATCGACCAACGCTTTAATCCACTCGCAAATCTCGATGCGGCGGCGCGCTTCCTTATGTACTATATCCACGATAAGACATACCAATCAGAATCAGGTCGCTTTCGTAGAGCATTCCAAAAATACTCAGGGAGAAGTAACTATTGGAAAAAGATACAAACAATTTATTCAATTCTTAACAATGACTCAATAATGAAAGATATTGAAGAATCATTCAACGAGAGGAATAAAAATCTTACTATTAATGGAAAGTATACAAAGAACCCACTCCGAGAGTATTGGAAAGCTTTTTGGGAGGTAAACAGAGAGAATTATAAACTAGATGAGTATCTTGAAAAAAATCCGGAAAAATTTGATTCAAGATATCTCAAAGATATTCGGAAAACACTCGACAACTTTCTTATTAAAGGTGAGGAAAAGATAATACAAACAATACACGATATAAAATTGTAATAATGGTAAAGAGGCGCGAGTTGTGTAGTTCTACACAACTCGCGCCTCTAAATTTTCTCTTACTTTTTATAGAAAATCTTTTCGAACGAAAGTTCCATTACAATAATAAACATTGTAAAGAACACAACTGTCATAAGAAAGATTGGGTGTGCATACTTATCCCCTACTGTGTTCATTGCTTGTTGGATAGTATATATAGGATGAAGAACGATATCCCACGAATTCATACGAATATAGCGACCAAGGTAAATTCCAAAAGAGCTGAGAATTGAGATAATAAAGAGAAATACTCCCCTATTAATCTTATGGAATGAATGGAAAATACTCTCCTTCATCCTCATAAGACTAAAGGAGGAACTGAGCACCCCTACACTCGCATAGAGGAAGAGCATCATTCCGTCATACCAAAGCATCCAATCTGGACCACTCGCGCGAAGATGGATAAAATCAGTCACAAGGTAAACTGCATTTGGAAAGAAGAGAAACCAAAGAATGAACGTAATAAATCTAAGGAAAGGAACATGTTCTTTCTCGTAGAGATATACGAAGAATACTGGAACAAGTGCGAGGAATAGATTCCAATTCATATAGAGGTATCCATACTCCTTCACAAAAAGGATGCGTGAAATGTTCATCACAAGCGCAAGCACAATCCAGGGAAGTGCGAGAGAAAAATATGTTCTGTATGCGTTTTTCATACTGATATTATAACGAAAAACGAAGAAAGAAAAAGTGAGCGGTGCGTAATACTACGCACCGCCTGCTTTCTGGATTCCAACCCCTCACACAGAGCCTGTGTGAGGGGCAGGTCAAATGGAGGGGTAACAGAAATTGCAAAAGTGGTGCCACCGACAAAAGCAGTGCGTCTTTTCGAAAAGCGGGCGAGTGCGTAATTTACGCACTCGCCCGCTTTCTGGATTCCGCATCGAGTGCGGAATGACGAGAAAAATGCAAAGCATTTTTCTCGTGGAGCGGGGCGGATGGTTTCCATCCGCCCCGCTTTATAGAACCCAAAAAGCAAGAAGATACAAAATTTACGAACGAAGTTTTTCTTCGAGAAACGCAGAAAGTTTTTCAATTGCTACCCTCTCCTGTTCCCCGGTATCACGATCACGAACCGTTACCGTATCTCGTTGTACATCATCCCCTTCGAGCGTCTCGTAATCAACCACAATTGTGAATGGAGTTCCAATTTCATCTTGCCTGCGGTAGCGCTTTCCAATGTTTCCGTTATCGTCCCACACCACATTCCCAAACTGCTCTTTAAGGGCAGAATACACCTCACGCGCTTTTGCTACGATATGCTCTTTATTTCTCACAAGAGGAAAGACTGCAACTTTATACGGAGCAACTTCTGGCTTAAACGCAAGATACACACGCGTTCCGTTTCCAAGCGTATCCTCACGATACGCAGAGAGGAGGAGTGCGAGAATCGTTCGCTCAAGCCCAAGCGACGGCTCAATCACATGCGGAACGAATGTCTCATGTGTATAAGGGTCTGTGTATTGAAGCTTGGTCTTTGAGTGTTCAGAATGTTTACTGAGGTCGTAGTTTGTACGATAGGCAAGTCCGTAGAGTTCTTTTCGCCCGAAAGGATAGTCAAATTCAAAATCAATTGTGCGTTTTGAGTAGTGTGCAAGGTCTGATCCTGTCACCTCCTTTTCGTGGATACGACTCTCGTCAAGCCCGACACGCCTAAACCATTCGTGCATCTGTTCTCTCCAATACTCAAAATACTTCTCCCAATCACGCTCGTGAATGAAGTACTCCATTTCCATTTGCTCAAATTCACGAAGACGGAAAATGAAATTGCGCGGAGTAATTTCGTTACGGAATGCCTTTCCTATCTGTGCAATTCCAAAAGGAATTTTTGGATGCATTGAGTCCATTACATTTTTGTAGTTTACAAAAATTCCCTGCGCTGTCTCTGGGCGGAGGTAAGCGGTAGAGGAAGAATCAGAAGAGGAACCAAGTTGCGTTTTAAACATAAGGTTGAATTCATGTGCCTCATCTGCCCAAGCCACCTTTTTGCAAACTGGACACTTTGTTTTGTTTTTTTTGAGAAAAGTTGCAGGTAGTTTTCCTAAATATTTCCTCCCTTCTTTTACTAACCTTGATAATTCATCTGAAATAGCTAATGATTTCTCCGCTAGATTGAGTTTTTCATCCATTCCTTTTATTGAAAAATCAGTCATGTTTAAAAAACTGGAATATTCATCTAGCAGTTTTAATTTATCAAGAATAGACTGTTCACTTTTATTCCCTATATATTCGTAAATACTCTCGAGGTCGCTCGATAATTCCTTAGTTTTAGAGAGATAAGTATGTGCATCCTTAATTGATTCGTCTATCTTACTTCTTATATTCTTTTCTTCTTTTTCTAAAGATTCTAATAAAAATTGATAGGAAGAATCATTCTCCAAAAAATTGTCCACCCTCTCCTTATGACCACATCCTAAACACTCAATAAGAGGATCAGAAAACCCCCCCACATGACCGGATGCGGTAAGCGCATTCTCCCCCATCAAAAGCGCCGCATCCAAAAGGTAGGTATCCTCGCGAGAAAATACGAACTGCTTCAACCAGAGCTCCTTCACATTGTGCTTAAGGAGCGAACCGAGCGGTCCGTAGTCATAAATTCCTGCGAGCCCTCCATAGAGTTCATTCCCTTGAAAGATAAACCCTCGCTTCTTCGCGAGAGAGACAATCTTTTCCATCTGTGTATCTCCTTGTTCCATACATGAGAGTATAGCGATGATAGTAAAAAAGAAAAATACATTCTCTCTTACTTCCCTCTTTTCTCCTCTCCCTTATAATAAACTTATGGCATTTATTGATGAAGTAACACTCCATCTCAAAGCAGGAGATGGTGGAGATGGAGTTGTCCGATGGAGACACGAAAAGTTCAAACCAAAAGCAGGTCCTGGCGGAGGTGACGGAGGTCGCGGAGGCGATGTCTATGTAGAGGCAGTTTCTGATCTCTCCTACCTCGATAGCTATAAGTTTAAAAAAGAATTCAGCGCAGAAAACGGACAAGCAGGAGGGAGTTTTGGAAAAAAAGGGAAAAGTGGGAAAGAGCTTGTAATTAAACTTCCCCGCGGAAGTGTAGTAAAAAATCTCTCTACAGGAGAGGAATATGATTTAGATGTGGTAGGAAAACGAATTCTCGTTCTCAAGGGGGGTGAAGGGGGTCTTGGAAATGAACACTTCAAATCATCCACAAATACAACTCCCTACGAATGGACTCCAGGAAAACAGGGGGAAGAAGCAGATTTTCTTGTCGAGTTACGACTTTTTGCAGATATTGGACTCGTAGGACCCCCCTCTGCAGGAAAATCTACACTCCTCAATATGATTACGAATGCGAAATCAAAGGTTGGAGCATATCACTTCACGACACTCGACCCTCACCTCGGAGATTTCTATGGATACATCATAGCAGATATTCCTGGAATTATTGAAGGGGCATCAGAAGGAAAAGGATTAGGGTTTAAGTTCCTCAAACATGTGTGGAGAACGAAAAGTATTCTCCATCTTGTAGGGCTCGATTCAGAAGATCCAATAAGGGATTACCGAACGATAAGGAACGAGCTAAAGAAATACGGACAAGGTCTTGATCGAAAAGATGAGCTTATTCTCCTTACAAAAGCAGACCTTGTTTCCGAAGAGGAATTGAAAGAGATAAAAGAGAAAATGACAAAAGAGCTTTCCCCTCGTCATCCAATTCTTTCCTATTCTGCTTACGATGAAGAGAGTATTCAAGCGTTGAAAGCGTTTCTCTCTTCGTTTTTAGAGAAGCAGAAAAAAGAGAGTAATAACAATAACTAATAAAACGTATGCCGATACAAAAGTACTCAGTAAATCAACGGAGCGTGGATATGCTCCTTCACTACATAAAAGACGGTGAAATTGTTATTCCAGAGATACAACGTCCTTTCGTATGGAAAAGCGTGAAAGTACGAGATCTCATGGATTCACTCTATAAAGGATTTCCGATTGGATACATAATCACATGGAAAAACCCTAACATCAGACTTAAAAATGGTGAACTTAGTAGCGGAAAACAAGTACTCATAGATGGGCAACAGAGAATCACCGCTCTTATGGCAGCTGTATTAGGAAAGGAAATAGTAGATGAAAACTATAGAAAAAAACGAATTATTGTTTCCTTCCATCCGCTAGAAGAAAAATTTGAAATCCTCACCCCAATCATACGAAAGAGTGATGAATGGATTTCAGATATATCAGAATTCCTCACCGCGAATAGTCAAATGTCTTTTCTTAGAGAATACTTTGCGAAAAATGAGAATATGGATGATAAGACAAAAAGTCTCATTGAACAAAGCTTAGAAAAGCTTGCAGCAATAAAAACAAAAGATATTGGAATTATAGAGCTTGATGCAGGACTTGATATAGAGGACGTAACTGAAATATTTGTGCGAATCAATTCTGCAGGAGTACCTCTTGAACAAGCTGACTTCGCAATGAGTAAGATCGCTTCCTATCAACCAGTATTTGACCCACTTTTTGGGGTAAACTTAAGGAAGTGTATTGATTACTTTGCACATCTTGCAAAAGAACCACACTTTGTTGAAGAGATAGAAAAGAATGACGGGGAGTTCAAACAGACGGAATACCTTCAAAAAATAACTTGGCTAAAGAATATACATGATGATCTCTATCAGCCAGATTATCGAGATATCTTAAGAGTGAGCTTCATCAAAGAGTTTGATAGAGGAAAAACAAGCGATCTTGTAAAATTACTTTCTGGGCAAAACTTCGAGACGAGAGAATTTGATGAGGAAATTCAGGAAAAGTCTTTTTTGAAACTAAAAGCAGGGGTTCTTGATTTCGTAAACGAAAACCATTTCAAGAAATTCCTCCTCATCGTGAAATCAACAGGGATAATAAATTCAAGGCTCATAAACTCACAAAATGTACTCAACTTCGCTTATGCACTCTATCTGAAACTTAGGAAAGAAAAAATGGAAAATAATCTCATAGAGAAATACACACGAAAATGGATTATTCTCTCCATCCTCACTGAAAGATATTCTTCCTCTCCAGAATCTGCAATGGACAGAGATATAAAGGATATTAACAAAAAAGGAATTGAACAGGTTATTAAAGAAATTGAAGAAGCAAATCTCTCAGAGACATACTGGAATATCGGTCTCGTGCAAGACTTAAGAAAAGCGACAATGTCCAATCCTTTCTTGAGACTATTCTTTGCAGCCCAAGTATACTTCAACGACAAAGCTCTCTTTTCAGAAACAATTACTGTAAGAGAACTCATTGAGGTGAAAGGAGATATTCACCACATTTTTCCTAAAAAGTATCTACAGAGAGCTGGGTTAGGAAGGAGTGACTATAACCAGATAGCAAACTTTACCTACCTTCAGCAAGAAGTGAACGTAAAAATAGGAGATAAGGCTCCAAAAGAATACTTCAATGAAGTGCGAGAAAAAGTAAAAAACGGAAACTTATCATACGGACTAATCTCGAGTGAAGAAAAACTAATGGAAAATCTGAAGGAAAATGCAATCCCAGATGATATATTTAGTATGGATATTTCAGATTACGAAACATTTCTAGAGAAAAGGAGAAAATTAATGGCAAAGAAAATTGAAGCCTTGTATAAAAGTCTCTAGCAAAAAACACCTCACTGAGGTGTTTTTTTGTTACGATACGTCTTCTCTTCAAAAAGCTTGAGGACATCAATAACAATTGGACGATGTTCAAATTTACGAAAATCTACCTGGAGATAGAGAATAGGATCTGTTCCTGCAGTCTTTCCAGAAGATCCAGTAAGTCCAATAACCTTTTCTCTTTCAATGGGAACAATAGGGTATGTTCCGAGACTAATCTCCCTCAACATCTTTTGGTGCGCACTGAACTTTACGAGTGGTCGCTTCATATGACAGTAGAGTGTATGAAGCACATACCCATCTTCAGTTTGAATATTCGGATGTGAGAGGAGGACATAGTTTCCACTCAAAGCACCAAATCCAGAATACTCAAGCACTCCATTAAAGAGAGGTTTTATCTCTTTTCTCTCTCCTATCGCAAGCTCAATCCCAAGATGAAAATGTTTCTTCTCTTTTGTGACAGGATGAGTACGAAAGCCAAAGAATCCATGTTCGGGAGAGATGAGAGAGAGAATTGACTCCCCTTCTTTCACTGGTTGTTGTGGGGAGAGTTCTCTCAACTGATCATAGACACCTTCCCAAAATGGGAGCATCTTCTCTGATTCCCCTGCGATAAGGACCGGATCTTCAAACGCCGGTCTATCAGGGCGTTTCTCTGCATATTCTCGTATTGCAGGTAACACAAGCATACATGTATATAC
>JALVJP010000101.1:5756-7065 GCA_027028225.1 Candidatus Parcubacteria bacterium | reverse complement strand
ACAGTACTGTAGCTACACTCCGTCTTTTTGTTATTCTATGATATACTTTCGCATATGGCATCACAGTATTTAAAAGATATGTGGTATACACTCCGATTCCTCTTTCGTAAGAAGCAAAATGTCTTTGTACTTATGTTTCTTAGCTTTTTTTTCTTTACCTTTCTTAAAGTGATTCCGGTGTATCACATTCTTCGCGATTCGTTCCGTGTATCAGGAATAACGCTCATCCGTAAGATACAGCTCTTTTATTCTTATACTTACGCAACATGTAGTGATCATCTATGGAATTCCCGCTTTGTCACTATTTTTCTCTCTATTCTCATTGCCCTTAATATATTTCTCTTCGTTGCTTATGCGAAGAGACAAGGGAAGTTTATCGCGGCGACTCATAAGACGTTTCTTGCAAGTATTGGAGGGATTATTCTTGGATTCTTTGGTATTGGGTGTATCTCATGTGGTGCGTTTATTCTCGCTCCGCTTATTACTTTTCTTGGGTTTGGTGCGTATATGCAATTTTTTCAGTCGAACGCGTATCTCATTTCCGTCATTGGTCTCGTTTTTGTTCTTTTCTCAAATTTCTATCTTCTCTACCAGCTTTCGAAACCGATTACCTGTAATGTTTCTGAATGAATGTGTTAGGATATAAGTATGTTTGATCATAGAAACATTGTTATTGCAGTAAATCCAGGGTCAACTGCAACGAAAGTAAAAGTATTCCTTCGTGAGGGAGGAGAAGTTCTCTTCGAGGAAAAACTTTCTGATCTTACCTCGTTTCGATCTTTTCTTGAAAAAATTCAAGGGGCAAGTGAAGTCATTTTCGGGATTCGTGTTGTTCACGGGGGCGAACAAGATAAGACGACTCTTGTTACAGATGAAGTACTCTCACGCATACGAGAGTTTACTCCTTTTGCTCCAATTCATAATACGCTCGCGGTGGAGAGAATTGAGTTGATAAAGGAAATGTATCCGTCGAGTAAGATTATCGCAGTTTTCGACACTCGTTTTCATCATACGATTCCAGAAGAACACAGAACCTACCTTATTAATCGAAAAATTCGCGATCGCTTTCATTTGAGGAAGTATGGTTTTCATGGGATTGCACTTCAATCAGTAGTGAAGAAGCTTGACGAGCAGTGCAAAAAAGAAGGGAAGGATTTTCCAGAAAAACTTATAGTCGCTCATCTTGGTGGAGGGTGTTCTATTACCGCAATACGCAATAAGGAGTCATTTGCGACCACAATGGAGCTTACTCCTGTTTCCGGAATTCCTATGATTACACGGTCTGGAAGCGTTGATTTAGGTATTTATC
>JALVJP010000101.1:0-5746 GCA_027028225.1 Candidatus Parcubacteria bacterium | reverse complement strand
TTTACCATATTCTTAATGATGAGTCAGGATTTTACGGAGTGCTTGGTTCAAAAGATACGAAGGAAATTTTTGAGCGTGCAGAGCGAGGAGATAAAGAATCCTTACTTGCGTTTCGTGTATTTGTATCAGATATTGTGCAACGCATTTCTGGATACGCTGGGCTTATGGGAGGTCTCGATGCGATTGTGTTTAGCGGTGGAATTGGTTATGGGAATATTTACTTACGAACTTCAGTGCTTGAGAACATTTCTTCCTTGTTTGCACTAGGAAGAAACGAGGTTTATCTTATTGATGTGGATGAAGAGAGTGTTCTGTATGAAGAAATTATTTCTCGTTTATGATATAGTATAGGTGTATGTTTTTTTTTAGAGAAGATAAAAGAGGTTTTACTCTTATCGAATTAATTGTTGTTATTGCGCTTATTACTGTTCTCGCAACCCTCGTCATCTCGAATGTACGGAAACATCGTATGAAAGCACGAGATCATGTACGAGTTGCAGATATCGATAAGATTCGTATTGCACTTGAACAGTATAAGCTTGCGTGTGGTGAATATCCAGAACGCCTTGAGTCGGATGTTAACAATGGGTGCGCGTATGGACAGAAATTAAGTAATTTTCTCCCACATATTCCTGTAAATCCTCAGTATAATGATAATCCATCTGTGAAATTACAGGTGAGTTCTAATTCCGATTCACAAATTAAAGGAGGCATAAATACTTATCTCTATTCCGCACTCTCCAATCAACCGAGTGGAAAGTGCTATGATTATCATTTGGGTGTCTTTTTTGAATCATCGAAAAATAGTTTTTTAGAAAATGATCATGATGCAAAAAAAGGAAAGGTATACACTCGTAAGTGTAGGGGAGCAAATATCGATTTTGATGGTGAAGATACTGACTATGGACCATATGATTTCAGAAGTAAATCTTCCTATGCCTCATAATTAAGATTTATGTATACTTTGCTTATTTTTTTCAGTGCGATGTTAGGTGCAATTATAGGGAGTTTCCTCCATGTTGTTTCGCTTCGCTTTCATACAGGAAAGTCATTGAAGGGGAGATCGTATTGTTTTTCATGCGGAACTCAACTTCGGTGGTACGAACTTATTCCTCTCATCTCTTGGATTATTCAGGGAGGGAGATGTCGTCATTGCCATGCAAGAATTCCTTTTGATGTATTTTTTGCTGAGCTTCTCTCTACACTCCTCTTTGCAATAATTTCTGCACGCTCCTTCATTTTTTCTCATAGAATAGTCTTTTCAATGGATTACCTCATTGCAACACTTTACCTCTTTATTATTACTTCCCTTTTCCTTATTATCTTTTTTTACGATATACGGCATAAGATTATTCCGAATGAGTTAAATTTAATCCTTGCAGGAATAACTTTTATTGGTATATTTTTTTTTCAATTTGTTGATGGGGTATACACATTCGTAGGTTTTCATATCCCATCTATTATTCATCTTTCTGCAGGTGTTTTCATCCCACTCCCGTTTGTGCTCATTTGGTATTTTTCGAAGGGAAGACTTATGGGTTTAGGAGATCCAAAGCTTATGGTATCAATTGGTTTCCTTCTCGGAATGCGATATGGGTGGTCTTCAGTATTTCTCGCGTTTTGGATTGGAACACTTTGGTTACTTTTTGCTTTTATGAGAAAAGCTATAAAAGAGCGTTTGTCTAATCTCTCGAGAGATGCTATCTTAAGGGAGGAGATTCCTTTTGCTCCATACCTCATCGTTGCGACACTTTTTACTGTCTTAACTTCACTTTCTTTCCTCCCCATTATCTATTAGTATGAGTTTAAAACTTATGAAGAAAACGAGAAAAGAAAAAAATTTCTCTGGATTTACTGTTGTTGAACTTATAGTTGTGATAAGTATTTTTACTATTATGCTTTCTGTTTCTACATTTAACTACCGTGATACACAGAAAAAAGTAGAGGCAACAAATCTTGCTGAGGATATTGCACTCACTATGCGTCAAGCTCAGGTGTATGGTATTTCTGCTTCTGAAGGTGCACTTGCGGGAGATAGTTTTGAAGATATAAATATTGAGGCAGATTATTTTGATAGAAATTCAAATGGAATTGATATTACAAATGATACTTCTATTCGCGGAATAGCTATTGAACTTGGTACTAATAATGTTTACCTCTTCAAAGATGTAGATGAAAACTATCTGTTTGAGAGTGATACTGATATCCTTATAGATACGAGAAGGGTTTACTCTTCTGATGTTTCTATTAACAGCATTGGGTTATGTGACAGTATGAGATGTTATAATGTGAACGAGAGCGGAGCTATTCTTTCTATTTCCTTTAAACGTCCTTATCCAGATGCATATATTATGTATAGAGGGAAATCATACAATAGTGCTGATATTAATATTGGAGATTCTCGTGATAACAATAGTACACTGAGAATCGTTTCTGTGAATTCAATAGGAAACATTTATGTAAAAAATAATGCAGGACAATAGTATGAGTATATGAGTATACAGAGAAAAAAGAGAATAAAAGGTTTTACTCTCGTAGAAATGATGGTATCGGTAGGAATTTTCACACTTATTGTGACGATGGGTATTGCTTCGCTTACTACTGTGATGAGAGCATATCATGCTGCAGAAAAAGAAAAAAAGGTTACAGATAGTCTTGATTATGTGTTAGAGAATATTACACGAGAAATTCGTCTTGGAACAAACTATCATTTTAACCCGCAAACACAAAATGGTAGACCGGGGGGTGTGAGTGATGGAACTCAAACCTTTTCTCGTGGAGAATTTATTGGGTTCGACTCTTTTGATAATAGAGGGTATATGGTTTACCGTATAGATGGTGGAAAAATTGTGAGGACTACTTATTTTTCAGATGGATCATCCGTAGATGAAAATCTCACCGATACATCGCAAGTTATTATAGAGCATGTTCATATTCACATTATGAATACTTTTAAGGATGATGATAAACAACCACTTGTATGGATTCAGATAAAAGGGAAAATTCCAGCGGAGAATGATAGTTTTGTTGTCCAGACGCTTGTTTCTCAGCGAGAACTTGATGCCCCTCTAAATTCCGATTAATTAGTATATGAATTATGGTAACGAACAGTAAAAAAAAGAATAGATACAATTTGAATCGAGGGTTTACTCTCATTGAGATGCTTATTGCAGTACTTATCTTTACCCTATCACTTTCTTCCCTCATGTCAGTGAGTTCTTCATCATTGAAGGGAATGAACTATTCAAAACAATACCTTATAGGAAGTTACCTTACACTTGAGGCAGTAGAAATTGTGCATAATCTCCGTGATCAGGCACTTCTTAATCGTAGTATTACAAATGTTGGGTGGCGTAGTGTGTTTGGTGATAATAATGATATTTTTGATAATGATGGATGTTTTGATGGAAATGGGAAGTGCAACTTCTATATTGATGGAGGAGAGCCAAAACTTGGTAAGTGTAGTACATGTGATATCTATTTCGATAAATCTATCGGATACTACTTTCAAACTAGGGACGATTCTATTCCAATAGGTGCAGAAAAAACACCTTTCTCTCGTAATATTCAAATTAAGACTATCGATGGTAATGATGAGGGTGAAATATATGTTCTTGTAGAAACAATGTGGCCTGGAGGTGGGGTGAGTTATGGGAAAAATCTCTATCTTTATCAGTAAATAAGTGGTATGTTAAAAAAGAAAAAAAAAGAAAAAAGAATAAAAGGAAATCATGGCTTTGTAATTCTCTTTGCAATGGTGATATCTCTTATCGTTGTGCTTATCGGTTCGGGTATGTATACCATTGCGAGAAAGAAGGCGATTATCTCTTCCTACGCACGCGAGTCGCAAAAAGCATTCTATGCAGCAGATTCTGCTCTCGAGTGTGCGCTTTATCATGATATTTCTCCTTACATAACAGGAACATCTTTTCCTATTAACGCAGCAAGTAATTATACAACTACTTTTTCGTGTGGAGGAAATACGATTGAAACACGGAAATTACCTGTTAGAAATGCTGTTTCTGGCTATACTGATCTCTTTTCATTTCGGTATCCAGAAGTAGATATCTCTGGATTATTTAACAAGAATCAGTTTGAAGAGCCAGGATGTGCTTATGTTCTTGTGGAAAAGAAAGAAGGGGAAAGTACAAATGGAAAAACGGAAGTTCTTACAAGGATTACCGCAGTTGGTTTTAATACCTGTATAGAGGGAAGTGACGGTCTCGTAATACTTCCTAACTTTGATGACCCTCGATTACTTGAGCGTAGGATAAGTTCTACCTATACTACCTACACTACCCAGTAATCAGTGCTTCTTGTTCGTATGAAGTCAGTTGATAGTGAAAAATCGAATATACGACAACGAATGAGAAAACTCGTAGAAGAAATAGGCTACCACTCCCGCCTCTACTACGAGGAAGATGCTCCAGAAATATCTGACGAGGCATACGACGCGCTCTATCGAGAACTCGTAGAGTTAGAAGAGAAGTATCCGGAATTGAGAGATCCTCATTCACCTACTCAAAATGTGGGAGGGGGGACGAGCGAAAAATTTGCGAAGGTGCGTCACCGCTTTCCTCAGTGGTCGTTCGATAATATCTTTTCCTACAAGGAGCTCGTTGAATGGGAGGAGCGCCTTTTTCGCATGCTTGAAAAAGAAGGGGTTAAGAGGAAAAAACTTGAGTATGTGGTGGAGTTGAAGATTGATGGATTGAAGGTGATACTCGATTACGAGAATGGTTCACTCATTCGTGCTGCGACGCGAGGAGATGGTGTGGTAGGGGAAGATGTTACGGAAAATATTCTAATGATTCGAGATATTCCTAAGACGATTAAAGAAAATGACTACTTTTCATTCATCGGAGAGGTATGGATATCAGAAAGTGATTTTGAGCGAATAAATAGGGAGCGGAAAGAGCGGGGAGAGAAGGAGTATGCAAATCAGCGGAATCTCGCCGCAGGAACACTTCGCCAGTTAGATAGGAATGTAGTAAAAGAACGAAACCTCCATTCATTTTTTTATGATTTTAATACGCTTGGTAAACATTTTACTACCCACGAAGAAGAACTTCTCTTTCTTCAATCACAGGGCTTTTCGGTAAATGGTGAGTATCGCGTTGTCTCCTCTGTAGATGAAATTCAATCGTTTTACAATGAGTGGACAGGGAAGAGGAGAAGTATGCACTACGGAATAGACGGAATCGTCATCAAGCTTAACGAAAGGGCTCTTTGGGGTGCGCTCGGATATACTGCTAAGGCACCCCGTTTCGCAATTGCCTATAAATTCCCCGCAGAACAGAAACATACCATCCTTCGCGATGTGAAGCTTCAAATAGGGAGGACAGGAGTGCTTACCCCTGTTGCAATTCTTGATCCTGTGTTGATTGATGGTTCTACTGTGAAGCGTGCGACACTTCACAACGCGAGTGAAATTGAACGCCTTGATCTTCACTATGGAGATACGGTTATCATAGAGAAGTCTGGTGATATTATTCCGAAGATCGTGCGGGCACTCCCACGTCTCCGTCCAAAAAATGCGAGGAAGGTGGATGTGAGGGAGATTGTAGAAATGGAAGGACTCAATGCACATGAAGAAATTTCTCCGAGTGGAGTGAAAATTTGGAAACTAGACGATCCGCATTCACGAGAGCTCCTTCTTCAACAGCTACGTTACTTTGTCTCAAAGAAAGGGCTTGATATTGAAGGGCTAGGAGAGAAAACGATTGAGCTTCTCTTAGAGTATGGA
>JALVJP010000100.1 GCA_027028225.1 Candidatus Parcubacteria bacterium | reverse complement strand
GAGTAAACGACCGCCGGACTGAGGTCCGGCGGCTTTGTATTTGCCCACTGTAAGTGGGCTAGGAGATGAGCTTGTCAAAGAGTGATGGGTGATCAACTTGGTTGTGTTTGTGTTGATGTCGTACATACCTTCGTATAATGAACTCATCAATACCCACACTTGATGCAAAGTATCCTCGTGCCCAGAGTGAGTGTCGTTCGTAGAGATTGTGTTTTCTCTTTATCTTCTTCTTCATCCACGCAGATGATTTTCCTTTTATGATTTGCATTGCATAGGATACTGAATCTCGTGGGGTGAGGTAGATGACGAGGTGGATATGGTCATCTTGGATGTTGAGTTCAAGTATTTCCCAATGTTTCCACTTTGCTATCTGTTCTATGATTCTCCGTAACTCTTGTTTTACCTTTGGTGGTTTAAGGACGTTTCCTCGATACTTTGGTGTCCATACAATGTGGTATTTCAATTCATAGTAACTGTGTGATAGACTCTTTATGTTACGTGTGTGCATACATGTATCATTGTGGTAGTAAATGGATAAAACCACCCTGTCTCACGACAGGGTGGTTTTAGTATATCTCATTGCGAAACGTGACCTCTCGGTCACGCTTCGCTACGGCCTTGCCTTCAAATGTACACCCCAGCTGAAGCTGGGGGTTTAGAGGATAATCAACTACCCCGATGCAAGCATCGGGGTATTTTTTAGTGGTCAAAGAGAGTAAGTTGTGAAAGATGGATTTGAGTGTAATGAGGAATACCTTGGTTTTTTACATAGTTGGAATTGTTTGAACGAGGAAGTAAACACGGTCTTTATCTATTCCTATTTCGAGAAAATGGATTTCATATGCTGGACCAAATTCACTACAGATGTGAGTGAGACTCTGTGATACTTCTTGAGTGAATACTTTCCTCCTGTATTTGACTGGACATACAATGTGGTAGATGAGGAGTGTCTTATTGTGTGACTTGTGAATGTGTTTTGCTTCCATGAGTCTATGGTAGCACTTTCCTTACCGATGCAAGCATCGGGGAATTAGACCGAGGGGATTAAAGACACAAAAAATGAAAACAAAAAATAAAGACCCGGCCAGCACATCGCTGGCTTTTTGTTTAGTTATTGCACTCCTATCACTTATTCCCCTTCTTCAAGAATTGTGCTTTTTCTCAACTCCACCAACTTCTCATTCAACTCATCAAATGAGGGGAGTTGCTCGCGTGATTGGATTCCTAGGAAAGCGTAGAGCTCTGGAGTTGCGAAGTAGTAAGACTCTCTCCCCTTTCGTTCACGATCGATGAATCCGCGAACTCTCAAATTCCGTAAAATAAAAGTAGAATTCACCCCACGAATGTAATCAATCTCCTGCTTTGAGAGCTTTCCTTTATAGAGAATAATTGCGAGCGTTTCTAATGCCTGCTGGCTCAATTCTTTCTTCGCATTCTTCTCCTCTACGACAAACTCTAAGTAGTGAAGGTCAGGCGCCGCAAAAATACGAACGCTCTCTTCTCCTGCGACAAGTTGAATTCCCCTCCCCTCATACCAAGGAAGCATCTCACGGACAATTTCTCTCACCTCTTCAAGAGAGAGCTCCATTGCTTTCGCAAGCTCTTTGTAGGACATCTCCCTATTTTCAAAAAAGAGGAGTGCTTCTATTTTTCGTTGTTGTTCTCTTGTATCCATAGTTCCTATCCATTAGCTATATTATCATTCCTTCCCTGAAGGAAAATTTCTGAAAAGAGTTCCTCTTGCTCCATATTGATCTCCCCATTCTTGTTGAGTTCCAAACTCGCAAGAAAACTCACAAGGGTATACACCTGCCGTGCTTCCTCGTGATGTTCCTCTTCCCCACGAGATGCGAGGACAGAACGAACGAAGTGGTGAAAGGGAATACTTCCAGAGTTTCCGGTAACTCGCTTCATAAGACTTTCGGTAATATCACGAATGTGCACATGAATGCGTATTCTTCCTGACCGTACTTTTTTCTGTGATAAAAATTCCTCTTCCCCTCTCCCGAACTGCATCAAGAGCGTAGCAAGTGTATTAGGAGTAAGATCCTCTGGTGGACGAAAAGATACTCGTTGTTTTGTGCTCATCTGGCGAGGAGCAAGAAACGGTCTCCTCTCACGAATATGCAATTTCAATACCCTAGCTCTCTCCTTAAAGAGTTTATAGAGCTTAAGTCGTCGCTTCAACTCTTCAATGTCTCCCTCCTCCTCTTCTTCAAGTTCAAGTGATGGAAGAAGTGCTTTTGCCTTGATGAGTACAAGCGTCGAAATGAGCGAGATGAATTGAGCAATTTCTGACAGCGGAATTTCCTGTTCGTGCTCCTGCACGAAACGAATAAAGTCACCACTAATCTCTGCAAGTGAAATATCGTTGATAGGTAATTCTCTCTTTTCTATAAGAGAAAAGAGAAGATGTATCGGTCCCTGAAATGTCTTCGTGCGAATATGGAAACTCATACTTTGAGAAGTGTAGCATAGAAATGGAACTTTTGCCTTATCTATCAGGATAATAGTAAGCACTGTTAATTCTGCGCTCTCCATACACCATCCCAGATGAACGAAACCTATAAGAAAAGGCATATCCGAAGTCTAGGAGTATTAGCGCTTTATGCTTATCTTCATACAATGTGGCAACACTCTGGATTCCCGCTTTCGCGGGAATGACAGATAGAGTAAGCGGGAATGATAGAAAAAGTGGGTAATAATAACAGACAGATAAGGAGTGGGTAGGAATGGTATACGAAATGTGCAGTTCAGGTGTTGATTCACCAGAATGAAAATTCTCACTTCGCTCTTCTGTGCTATACTTTTTGTATGATGAATGAAAAATTTAAAAAGGCATACAACCCAAATGAGTATGAGGAAAAGAACCTCCAGCGATGGGAGACATCAGAGTATGCAAACCCTGATGTGATGATACGAGAGGGTCTCACGGATGCAGAAGCAGAGCCGTTTTCGATGGTCCTCCCTCCTCCAAATGTAACAGGAATACTCCATGTGGGACACGCCTACATGCTCGCAATTGAAGATACCATCGTGCGCTACCAACGAATGCGTGGAAAACGAACACTCTGGATTCCAGGAACTGATCACGCAGCAATTGCAACGCAATCGAAGGTAGAGAAACTCCTCGCGAAAGAAAAAATACGAAAACACAACCTCGGACGAGAAGAATTCCTCAAGCGTGTTCACGAGTTCGCAATGAATTCTCAAAAGACAATCATCGAGCAGACAAAACGGATGGGGGCTTCACTCGATTGGTCTCGTCTCGCATTCACACTCGACGAACAACGCGAACGCGCTGTGCGTACCGCATTCAAGAGAATGTATGATGACGGACTCATTTACCGCGCACACCGCATCGTAAACTGGGATGTGAAAGGACAAACGGTTATCTCCGACGATGAAGTTGTCCATGTGGAGCGTGAAGCGAAGTTCTACACCTTCCGCTACTCAAAAGACTTCCCTATTCCAATTTCCACAACACGACCAGAGACAAAAGTAGGGGATACCGCGGTTGCGGTTCACCCTGATGATGAGCGCTACCGCGAGTATATCGGGAAACGCTACACGATGGACTTTGCGGGAACTGAAATTGAAGTTGTTATCGTAGCCGATTCTCATGTAGATCCTGAGTTCGGAACAGGAGCTGTTGGAGTTACCCCTGCGCATTCCCTCACTGACTGGGAAATCGCAGAACGGCATCCTGAGATAAAAGTTCGTAAGGTAATCAATGAGTACGGAAAGATGGAAGGAGTAGGAGAACTCCTTGAAGGAAAGAAAGTGAACGAAGCGCGTGAAATCGTCGTTGATTGGTTACGAGAAAACGGGCTCTTAGAGAAGGAGGAAACGATTAAACAGAATGTTGCAACCGCAGAGCGAAGCGGAGGGATTATTGAACCGCTCCCTAAGATGCAGTGGTGGATTGATACAGAGAAGAAGTTCATATTCAATTCAGATAACATAGAGGGAATCAAAAAAGGTGAGATGGTTTCAATGAAGGACCTTATGCTCCAAGTTGTGCGAAGTGGGCAAATAGAGATTATTCCAAAACGCTTTGAGAAGGTATATTTCAATTGGATTGAGAACCTCCGCCCATGGAATATCTCACGCCAAATCTGGTACGGTCACCAAATTCCTGTATGGTACCGTGGTGATGAAATCTATGTAGGAGTTGAGGAACCAGAAGGAGAAGGATGGGTACAAGATTCTGACACCCTCGATACCTGGTTCTCTTCTGGTCTCTGGACATTCTCAACACTTGGATGGCCGGACAAGACAGAGGATCTTCAAATCTACCATCCAACAAGTCTCCTTGAAACAGGACAAGATATTATCTTCTTCTGGGTTGCGCGTATGATTCTTATGACCACCTACCTCCTTGGAGATATCCCATTCAAAAAAGTATACTTTCACGGGCTCGTGCGCGATAAGCACGGAAGGAAAATTTCTAAGTCACTTGGGAACAATATCAATCCAGTCGACATTATCGAAAAACACGGAACGGACGCACTCCGTATGTCACTCATCGTAGGAAATGGTCCAGGAAATGATGTAAACTTCGACGAGCAAAAAGTAAGAGCGTATGGAAAGTTTGCGAACAAGCTTTGGAATATGACACGCTTCATTCTCGAACGCTACGACGATATCACACAAGAAAATGAAAGCTTTTCTGAAGACGGAGAACGAGATGAGGGAATTGTTAAGAAGCATCAGCAGTTTATAGAAGAACTCACAAAAGAATCCGACCAACTTCAGCTCCATATCGTATCAGAGAAGCTTTACCACTACGCTTGGCACTACATTGCAGACGAACTCATTGAGGAAACAAAAGGAATACTAAGTGAAGGTGCGTGGAGCGAAAAAGAAAAAAGTTTTCGCACTCTCCTTCTCGTATTCAAGGATACGCTCCGTATGCTCCATCCATTTATGCCTTTCGTAACCGAGGAGATATGGAGAGATCTCCCTCGTAAAAAAGGAGAACGAGAGCTCCTTATGACAGAATTATGGCCCCTCACATTATAAAAACATTTCAACCCTATATGGGGAATACACTTCAATATCTATTCAACCACAAACATATTCCATTTGCGATTATTATAGGGGTTATTCCTGCACTAGTATGGCTCTTCTTTTGGATGAGAGAAGATCGTTTCCATAGAGGACCGCAATGGCCTCTCTACTTCACATTCCTTGCAGGAGCAGGAGTTGGAGCACTCCTCCTCCCTCTCTCACCCTACCTTAAAGAACTTCCAGTCGGGCTTGCAGAGAAGTTATTCATATTCGCTTCAATAGAGGAATTCGCAAAATTTCTTGTGGTGTTTCTTATGGATTATAAGCTTCCCTACTTTAGTGAACCAATTGACTACGCAATTTACCTCATTAGTGGAGCACTCGGTTTTGCTGCATTTGAGAATGTGCTCTACCTCGCGCATCCCTCAGTGATAGAAAACCTTCCCTATATGATCGAAACAGGAATGTTCCGTTTCCTTGGGTCAACTATTCTCCACAGCGTTCTCGCGGCAATCCTTGGTCTCACGATTGGTTTCGTGTTCTACAAGAAGACAGGAATTAAACTTCTCTACGCAAGTATAGGTCTCGTTATCGTTTCCATCTTGCACACAATTTATAATTACTTTATCATTGAACATATGAAGCTGAATGGGTTCCTCGCTCTTGGAATCCTCTGGGTAGTAAGCCTCATTGTGATATCACTTTTTGAAAAGGTGAGAGTTATTCGACATTAGTGTATAATAAAAGTGTATGACGAAGAAGAAAAATTTTTTTAAAAAACTTGCTGAGAGTGTTCAACAGATAGGAAAAGAAAACCACGATGATGAGTACAGAGATGAAGAAGAAATGAATCAAGACCAAGTTCATATCAATATCCAATCAAATGAAGATTACGAGGAGTATACAGAAGAGGTTGGAGAGCTTGCGATTGACATGTATCGCATTGAGAATGCGCTTGTCCTCCGCACAATGATTGCAGGTGTTCAAAAAAGTGATATTGACATTAACCTTACTCGAGATTCCATCACAATAGAGGGGGTTCGAAGACCAGATGAATTTGGTGAGATATACGAAACATACTTCGAAGAACTCTATTGGGGAGCATTTGAACGGAGTATTGCACTCCCGGAAGAGATAGATATTGAACAAGCAGAAGCACATGAACATCACGGTCTCCTCACTATTGTTCTTCCACTTGTCGATAAACACAAACGAACACATTTGAAAATCAAATAACATTAAGATAAAGAAAAATGCGATTGAATCGTATTTTTCTTTATCTTTATTCATGTTCCATCCATGCTATACTCTATGCATAGTATGAAAGAAAAGAAGAACGAACGATTCGAAGGAAGATTCTCGTTAGGAAAAAACGGAATTGCATATATTACCAACAAAGAAACAGGACAAGTTATTGAAGTTCATAAACATAACGCAGGAACAGCACTCTCACGCGATTTTGTGCTTGTTGAAATTACTGATCCACGAAAGGGGCTTGGCGAGGTTGTTGAAGTCGTGAAGCGTGCAAAAACTGGATTTGTGGGGGTAGTCCATAAAAAGGGAGAAAATTATGTGCTTATCCCGGATGATTTTAAAATCCCAGAGATATTCATCCCTCGCGCAAACGCAGATGAGAAGAATCTTAAAGTTGGAGAAAAGGCGTATGTGGAGATAGAGAAATATGAACCACTCCTCATCGGAAAAATTAAGAAGCACCTAGGTGCAGTTGGATCAAATGATGCACAGATGCACGGAATTGCTCTCGAACAAGGATTTGATTTTTCTTTTCCAAAGGAAGTAGATGAAGAAGCGAATAAACTGGATAGAAATGGAATCCACCCAGATGAGAAAAAACAGAGAAGAGATATGAGAAGTGTGGTAACTTTTACAATCGACCCGGAAGACGCGAAAGATTTTGATGATGCACTCTCTTTTAGAAAGATTGACGAACATAGATATGAAATAGGAATTCACATTGCAGATGTATCGCACTATGTTCGACCTGGAACTGCACTCGATAGAGAAGCACAAAAACGAACAACATCTGTTTACCTTGTAGATAGAACAATTCTATCTACAAGGTAAACAGATG
>JALVJP010000099.1 GCA_027028225.1 Candidatus Parcubacteria bacterium | reverse complement strand
GGCGATTGTTGACGGCCCAAGTCGTGGAAGTGATTTCCGAAAAGGGCGTGCTGCTGCGCAGAACATCGTTCCTACTTCTACCGGTGCAGCAAAAGCGGTAACAAAAGCAATTACAGAACTCGAAGGAAAGTTTGATGGGATTGCCTGTCGCGTTCCCGTTGTTGCAGGATCAATTGCAGATGTTACTTTTCTCGCAGAGCGCGAAACTTCTGTTGAGGAGGTAAATGACATTCTCCGCAAGGCAGCAGAAAGTGCAAAATGGGATGGAATTTTTGCAGTTTCAGAAGATCCTATCGTTTCCTCTGATATTGTAGGATCTACCCACGCATCGATTGCGGATCTTCCTATGACACGCGTTGTTGATGGAGATTTCGTAAAGGTGATGGCGTGGTATGACAATGAAATGGGGTACACAAATGCGCTTGTGCGTCATGCGCTTCGTGTTGCGGAGGTGAGATCACTCTTCCGTGAATAGGATTTATCCCCCTTATGTTTAATTCCCTTAAAGAGTATGGACTTGATGAAAATCTCCTCAAAGAATGTAGCTCTGAGGAGTTTTCGTGTGCGCGAGTAGTGAGAGTTCATCATAGCGGTTACGAACTTCAAACAGAGGGTGGGCGTGTTACTGCGCTTCTCCCGGGGCGTTGGAAGCGTGAGAAAGAACTAATTGCGTTTCCAGCGGTGGGGGATTGGATACTCTACGAAGAAAAATCAAAGACGACACTCATCCAACATATTCTTCAACGCAAGAATCTCCTCAAGCGAAAGAAACGACATTGGGCATACTCAAAGCCTATTGCTGCGAACATTGATGGAGTTGTACTTGTGCAAGCTTTTGGGCAGGATCTCAATTTTAGGAGAATGCAACGAATCTTTACCCTTCTCATTGCTCAGGGATTCAAAGTGAGTTTTGTGTTTAATAAGGTAGATCTCGTAACAGAAGAAGATCGAAATAGAATCAGTCAACAACTCAGAAGTCTTGGTGTAGAGACAGATACATTCTTCACATCCACAAAGACAGGTGAGGGGATGGATGAACTACAAAAACTTTTTTTTCCTAGAAAAACCTATACACTTCTTGGTTCTTCGGGGGTAGGGAAGACGAGCATCGTGAATGCACTTTTTGGAAAAGAAGTATTTGCCACACAGGAGACGATGAAAACAGGGAAAGGGAAGCATACCACGACTGTAAGGAGACTTGTTCGAGTTCCGGGTGGTGCGCTCCTCATTGATACTCCAGGAACGAGAGATTTCTCTATTGAGGAGTACGTGAATGAAGTTGGGGATGAAGCATTTCCGCTCATTCATCAGTATGCGCAGTATTGTAAGTTTCGTGATTGCACACACCAGCATGAGCCGGGGTGCGCAGTTCGCGAAGCAGTGGAACAAGGTGAAATTGAGAAAACAGTGTATGAAGACTATCTTCACTTCATCCAACATGCGATAAAAAATTCACCAAAACAGAAGAGATGATTTACTATGAATAAAAATCCATTCGAAAATGAATACCTTAGGAAGAAAGTAGAAAATGATGAGCGGATTGAATTACCGTCTTATTTTGAAAGGCAATTTTTGCCATATGAGTACAGCATCAATGAAGGTATAGCTATTCTAGAAAAAAATGATTTTAGACTCACTCTTAAATATAAATCGTTTGAGAGAGATAATAAATCAGGTAAAGTAAACCAAAAAGATCAAGATGTTCTAGATACTATAAGTGAACAAATTTCACTTTATGGTGATACTATTTCTACTAAAGATTTATCAAAGCAAATAAAAATTTTAAATGATTTGTCTATAGAAAAAGGGAATACATCGTTCAGGGTTTACGATATATTACCAAGAGGTTATAGAATTCTCTTTTTACCATCACTTTCCACAACCTCTTTTTTGTCTCCAGAAGATAGATTTGTTTTTATAGGAGATGATATTCTTACACCAATAGGGCTTTTAGCGTTAGGACATGAACTTGGTCATATTCAAGATTTTTCAAGATTAAGTGAATCGGATATGGAGAAAGCGTTACACTCGGTAATACAATTTGGATTTCTAGTGGAATCCTCATCAGTATCATCATCTTTCTCTAAGAAGAAGATTGAATCAATTTCAGAAAATGTTTTAAGGCAGGAGAGGAATGCGTGGGCTTTTGCGTTTCTTAAATTAAGATATTTTTTCGATGATTTGAATATTGATAAAAAAGATGTCTTTACGCTTATTCATAAGAATACCCTTGAATTTTATTCTTCAGAAATACGTAAAATAATAGGTAATTTAGAATAACCTTATTTCGAGAGGGTATTAGGGTTGAGGATAGAGATGTGGAGTAAACGACCGCCGGACTGAGGTCCGGCGGCTTTGTATTTGCCCACTGTAAGTGGGCTAGGAGATGAGCTTGTCAAAGAGTGATGGGTGATCAACTTGGTTGTGTTTGTGTTGATGTCGTACATA
>JALVJP010000098.1 GCA_027028225.1 Candidatus Parcubacteria bacterium | reverse complement strand
GCATAGCACTCACCCGCCTTTTGTCATTCCGGGCTTGATGCGGAATCTAGAAACCCCTCACACAATTATCTTTTGTGTGAGGGGTCATTCCTGTACCCACCTACGCGGGCACAGGCCCCAACGGGAATCCAGAGAATATTTACGCTATTTGTTTACCTGTATAAAGTGGTGATACTCCTGGACCCCGGATCAAGTCCGGGGTGACAAGGGAGAGGAATTCCTGCGATGCAGGAATGCATTACTACTGGATCCCCGACCTGCCTGCCGGCAGGCAGGTCGGAGTCGGGGACGACAGAAAGAATTGCTTTGCAATTCTTTCTGGAGGCGGGGCGGATGATTTTCATCCGCCCCGCCTGTCATTCCGTACTCTTTCCCTACATGTCATTCCCCTACCCACCTACGCAGACACAAGCTCCAGCGGGAATCTAGGATAAAATAACATCGTATACATCTTACACGACAGTGTATTGACAGATATAATTATTATCCTACATTTAATACAAACCAAAAACAAAAAAAATGAAAAAGCTAACAAAAAAGTGGGAGGAATTTAAGACTATCGCGTCTATGCTAGCTATTACGCTAGCAATACTCCTTCTTGGGGATTATTTCAAACATGAAAGTCCTCAAAAGTGCGAAACACTCAGTCTATGAGTGTTTTTATTTACCTACCACCAACCACCTTCACAGGATACGAAAAATCTGCTTTTTCTGTCTCGATTGCAAACAAATAATCTAAACTATCCGTTTCCTTTATAAACTGCCACGAACCCTTTGGGGTATTCTTAAACCTGTCGTTTTTGAGTAAATAAACAAACCCTCTCTCCTTTATTTCGTATGTCTCCCCTTTTGGGACAACAATTTCCAGTTCAAGTGGACTGTTTTCATCAATAAAGTACGGATAGCGAAGCTTCGCTCCGATATTTGAATAGAGAGAACGCATAATTGCAATAGCTGCCCTGTTAGATGCATAGATGAGACCTCCACGAGATTTCAGCATTCCCTCTATATGGAAGATGGAGCCATGGAAAAGAAGAGACTGTGTTCTAGAGAGGTAATCTAAAAAGGTTTCAGTACGTATTCCCTCCTCTTTGAGTTTTGAAAGATCTCGTAAAGAGACAAATATCTTCTCTCCATCCTTATATCGCTGAACGAGTTCTCCATAGAATTCTTCTAGTAATGAATTTTGTTGATTGAAAGTGCTCATACAAACAAGTTACTCTCCCCTACCCCAAAAACTCATCATAATCAGAATAATCTATCTGATCTATCTTTTGAATTCTTCGCTCATGGCGGCCTCCATCAAACGGAAGTTCCAACCAAAAAAGAATGGATTCGAGTGCTTCCTCCTCGTCAACAAAGCGGGCTCCAATCGAGAGCACATTTGCATTATTATGCGCGCGTGAGAGTTTAATAATTTCAGGATCAAAGTGATAATACACCGTTGCACGAACTCCATGGAAACGATTTGCAACCATTGCTTCCCCTTGTCCAGATCCACCAAAGATAATTGCACGATCCTCTTCTGGATTTTCCGCGACTGCACGCGCGGCGAGTTTTATGTAGTCAGGATAATCATCCCCCTCCTCATACTCATACGCCCCATGGTCAATAACTTCATAGTCAAGTTTTTCAAGTGCTTCACGAATGAACTCTTTCAGCTCAAAACCCGCATGGTCAGTTGCAAGATGAATTGTCATATTCACAAGTATAAGTTTATCAAAAATAAATTACAAGCTATTTCGTTTGTATAAAAACAAATCTCTTATAAAATATTGTTGTATGAAAAAACATATTCAAAATGGAATAATTGCAATTTCCTCACTACTCTTTGTGAGTTTTCTCTACCAAAAGACGACAATTCTCTTTTTAATTCTTATGCTTTTGTCGCTCCTTATAGTAAAACTCAATTACTCAAAAAACATCCTCAAACTCTATATTTTTTCTTTCTTTTTTGGTCCGTTTTCGGAAGCGCTTGCGGTTCACGGGGGGGCGTGGAGTTATGCAAAATTTGATACATTTCTAAAAATCCCATTATGGCTCTTTCCTCTCTGGGGACTTGCAGGAGTTTTTCTCGCAACAACTTACCTCTATTTTGAAAGAAAAAAGTGAGCGTTATGCTCACTTTTCAAAGTATTTTAAAGCGAATGCGACTGCATCGCTCAATAAATCTTTTCTCATCATACAAAGCATATCTTCGTATGAAACGAGAACGCACTCTGTATGCTCACTGGAAAGTCTATTTTTTTCCAAAATTTCTTCATCTTCCCTATTAAGAACAATAAAAAAGAAAAATTGTTGGAAGAATCTCCTTCCATCCGAAGCGAGGAAATATCTCTGCTTCGGTATTTCTTCGATGACATCAATCAAGTTTATGATGCCATCACCAATCTCTTCCCTTACCTCTCGTAAAAGGGCTGAAATTGGTTTTTCACACTCCCCAACTTTCCCGCCAGGAAATTCATATTTTCCGGCGTTCCCTGAGGA
>JALVJP010000097.1 GCA_027028225.1 Candidatus Parcubacteria bacterium | reverse complement strand
ATGAGATTATTTACGAAGTTCCGGAGAAAGACTTGGAGGTATTTATTGAGAAAGCAAAAGATGAGATGGAACATATTCTTGAACGCTCCTACCTTCACTATGAGCCAGACATTCCGCTTTTGGTACATACAAGTTCGGGGAAGAATTGGGGAGAGTTGAAGTAATTATTGTCCACAAGTTATCAACATATAGTATTGCTTTTCTTTTTGTTTAGTTCATCATTGAAGGTGATCGAACCCCGGTGTCATGCGTGACCCGGGGTCTTTCTTATTGTAGAATAGCGTCTATGGATAATATAAAAAGATTTAAAAGTATTAAAGAACAGTTAAACCTCCTAAAGGAGAGAGGCCTTCTTGTTGAAGATATTGCCGAAGCAGAAGAAAAACTTTTGTTTCATAATTATTACAACTTAATTAATACATACGGATATGTTTTTAAGAAAGACTATAATTCAGATGTCTTTATTGAAGGAACTAGATTATCTGATATTTGTAATTTATACTCATTTGACGCAAAACTTAGAAATCTTGTTTTGTTTTATACTTTTATCATTGAAGAAGAAGTAAAATCTGTTCTCGCATTCTATTTTTCAGAATACTCAGAGTCAGTTGATCATGAATCTTATCTAGATAAATCTAATTTTTGTTTTGATTTAAAAATCAAGAATAATAGTAAATTATATGAAAAGTTACGTAGAAAGATTGATGAAACTTTAGATAAGAAAAGAAATCCTTTTATTAAACATTATTTAGACAAATATAATTATGTTCCTTTTTGGGTTCTTGTTAAAACATTTTCTCTAGGGAATGTGAGTACCTTTACACGCCTCATTCGTAATACACTTCGACAAAAAATTTCAAATGTTTTTTTTCTCTCAGAAAAAGAAATTCTCGCCTATCTAGATTTTCTCACTCTTATAAGAAATGAAGCTGCACATAACAAGAGAGTTTTTTCTTTCATTTATTGGAAGAAAAAACTCCCAACAAATTCCTATTCTCCTATCATTGGATATTTCAAAGAACACTCACTCAATAATTTATTTGCTGTATTTTTAATCTTTAAGAGATTTTTACCAGAGAAAGATTTTTTAATTTTTATAGAGAGTTTTGATTCTCTATTGAGAACACTTAATGAACGGATTGCGAATGAGATTCTTATGGAGAGGATAAAGAATGAGATGAATTTTCCAGAAAATTGGTCTGACCTAAAGACAATTGGAAATCACAAAAAATATAGAAATGAATCTTGTTTTACTTTACTTAATAACGAAAAAGAAAAGGGCTCCTAACGCACTCACACGTTTCGGATCCCTTTTCGTCTTGATACGTTTATACTATAGCAATTTGGATTTTTTATGCAAGCAAAAAGCGGGTGCGGTGCAATAGCACCGCACCCGCCTTTTTCGAAAAATGTTCCATTTTGTATTTTCTTTACCCCTCTCTCCTATCTTTCTTTTTTAATCTCTGTTATCATTCAAGCATGAAGCAGAAAGGATTTACCTTGATAGAACTCCTCGTCGTTATTTCCATCATTGGAACGCTTTCTGGGGTTATGCTTCCCGCAATTAATTCCGCACGAGAGAAGGCAAAGATTACAAAGTATCGCATGGAGATGGATGCAATCGATAAGGCATTCCAAATGGCGCTCCTCGATGAGAATCGCGATATCTGGTGGCATGAGGATGAATTTCAAGATCCAGATACGATTAACTATATTCGAGAGATGAATCCATCAATCGCTCAGTATCTTCCTAATAGAGATTGGGTAAATCCGTTCAACGGAAATGATTATCGCTATGATTCTGATGGAAATGTGAGTAATGATTGTAACCATTGGGATACGGGGGTGAATGTGTATACTATTCTTGTCGGACATACTGATTTAAAGGAAAAAATCGATAAATTTGTAGATGGTGAGGTAAACCCAAATTGTGGAAAAATAAAATATCACTATCTCTCCCTTATTTATGAATTATCGCCTGATCCGAGAGAATTATAAGAATTATGAAAACACCTCAACGAGGTGTTTTCATCTGTCCGTCTGGAAGGACTCGAACCTTCGACCGTCGGCTTAAAAGGCCGCTGCTCTACCAGCTGAGCTACAGACGGAACACTGTGTATGTTATGTGCTTTTTTCTTTTTGTCAATTTCTTTTCTCTCATTATGATGAGACTATGAAAAAATCAGTATGGCTTCATAATATTCGCTCGGTCTACAATGTTGCGTCCATATTTCGCACCGCAGACGCGGTGGGGATTCAACACATTTACCTCTCCGGATACACTCCTCATCCAATTGATCGTTTTGGAAGGAAGCGGGAAGATTTTGCGAAGGTTGCGCTTGGTGCGGAGGAGAGCGTATCGTGGTCTTTCCTTCAAAATCCTTACACCTTTTTTCGCGGAAGAGGAAGGAACGTTGTTCTCGTAGGTATAGAACAAGATAAGAGAGCAGAAGATCTTTTCCATTTTTCTCTCCTTCATGCAAGCGAGATTGTCATTATCCTTGGTGAGGAAACGGAAGGAATGGATAAGGAACAACGAGAACTCTGTGACACTCTTGTAGAGATTCCAATGTATGGAAAAAAAGAGTCACTTAATGTGAGTGTCGCGTTTGGGATTGCGGCGTATTGTATTTTTGAGAAGAGGTAGGGAGGGTGGAAAAGGTGGGCGCGGTGCAAATTGCACCGCGCCCACCTTTCTTTTTACTCAAGCACCCCAAGCGCATACTTAATTCGTTCATTCGTCCCTTCCACTTCTTTTGGTATCTGTGCGAGTGCGTGGTGTGCCTGACTCACACTATATCCAAGCGCGATGAGTGCATCTATTACATCTCTGTCTCCTTCTTGGATGTTTTCTTCTGTCGTGACATCGTAATCTTTCAGTTTATCGCGAAGTTCGATGCACATTCGCTCAGCAGTCTTTTTCCCGATTCCTGGAACCGAAGAGAGAAGCTCAATATTCTCTTTTTTAATTGCGTGGTAGAGCGTATCAGGAGAGGCAATAGAGAGCGTTGCGAGTGCTGAACGAGGTCCAATCCCTGAGACTTCGAGGAGTTTTTTGAAGAAGTAGAGTTCCTGCTTCGTCTCAAATCCATAGAGATCAAAACTCTGTTCGCGAACAATCGTTGCGATGAAGAGAGAAGCACGCTCCTGTGTGAGGAGCGCATTCCGTGTTGCCTCAGTACATGCAACGCGATATCCAACTCCGTGAACATCGATGATAATATCATTCTCAATTTCAAAGAGAACTTTTCCTGTGAGGTGCGCAATCATATGTTGAGTATACCTCAAATGAGATTTTAGAAATCGTTGACATATGATTATTTTTTATATATCATCCATTCTATGGAATTTCCACGAAAAGAGCGAAGAAATAGAAAAGATCGGTGGTTAATTAATGCGGGTGAGAAGATGGATAAGTTGTATACGAAAATGGAGGACATGGTGGGGGAGAGATTTAATCCACTAGATTTTATTGGAAAGAAAAAAATTGATGGAACAGTATTCACCGAGGAGGAGGTTCTTTCTGATTTAGAAAAACTTAAAAAGAAAAAAGAAAATTGGGAACCTGATGATGAAAAAGTGGAGAAATTTTCTGAACTTTCGGAGATGTCATGGGTCGCTCTCTTTCGTATATTTTTTCCTGATGCAGAAGTGAGAAGGACTTCACAGTATGATGATGCGAGAGGGATAGATTTTGTTCTCAGTCTTCTCAAGAGAAAGGAGGACATATATTTCAATCTCGGTGTTGATTCGAGTTTTTCTTACAAAACCATCGTAAGGAAAATAAAAAATACGGAATTAAAAGTAAGGACAGGAAAATCCTCTCATATGGTTGAGGGAGAAAAAAATCTCTATGAACAGAAATACCCTCTCCATATTGTAAAATATTTTATTGGAGAGAATGGTATTCCCCGCACGGTTCAAGTCCCAAGATTGATTATAGGAATGGATTACCATGATTCTGAAAAACTTATCAAGGGAGTAAGTGAAGTTGCTCCAGATGAGATACTTAACTCTCTTGCGTATCCACGAGCTGTTCTTGAAATTTTGTGGCAATCTCGTCATTACTACAAAATTGCAGACATTGAGGGGAATAGAAGGGGGGCAAAAGAGTATGCACGAGTATATAATGAATTTTTAAAGATTTTTCGAAAGAGGAGAGAGCTTTTTAAGAAGAGGGAAGAAATTCTTGATGATAAGGCGGTAAGGAAGTTTCTTGAATACTTCGATATTCAAGAGAGGGATGCGTTTCGTTTTAGATCAATCAAACATTTTCACACTTCTAAAATAGAGAAATCTCCTTTTGCTTACAGAAAAATTTCTTATGGTGATAATTTTGAAAAGATAAGGAATAAGAAGAAGAGAAAAAAGAGAAAGAAAAAATAGTATATTTTTTATACAACAAAAGAAGTGTGATTCACACTTCTTTTGTAATACCTAATACTTTTCGTTTATCTTCTACCATTTTTGCAATAATCTCGTATTGTGACTTCTTTTTTAAGAGAATTGCTCGTTTTGTTACATCGTTTGTTCCCTCTACTATTTTTCCTGTTGTGCGATTTATCGCGGAAAGCCTTCTCTTTAATAGGTTTAGAAGCTCTTTCAAGTCTTGTATTGAGTCGAGAGAAAACTCTTCTCCATCTATTGTAACACTATGAATCTTCTCTATTTTATAGCTTGTTGGAATATCCTTATTAGACTCATTTACCTCAATAACACCCCCTTCTACGAGAGACATATTTGATTCCATACTTGGGTTTTTCACTTCACGAATACTTGCATCAATTGAGAATCCAGATTTTTCTTGCGTTTGCTTTCTATCGATAGATTTTATACTGATACTTGATGCAAGTGCCGTAATTTCTAAATCACGACGTTGTAGCGGTTCCTCCTCATTTCTCTTGCCTATTTTTTCAGTGAGCTTTTTGAAGAATTTTTTCATACTTAGTAGTTTACCGTATTCATATTTTGTTTCAAGAATAAAAAGCCGTAATGGCTTTTTATTTTTCAGATTTTTTTGATATAGTAATCATTATATGATGGATGGATTTAACCCATATAATAGGAAAAGAGAGAAACTCATCAATGTTCCTGAAAAGATGGAGGTGTATAGACCGAAATTGGAAGAGATGTCTGGAAAGAAGATAGACATGTATGAGTTTGTTGGATTAGAAAAATCCGATGGAACCATTATCACGAGAAAGGAGGTAGAAGATGATATGAAGAAATTACAATCACCTGAATTTTTCAGTGAGAGAGATGAGAGGATAAAGATGTTCTCAGACCTTGTGGAAATGGCATGGGTTGCGGCTGTAAACCGAAATCTTTTTGGAAATCGGTTTAGGGCAGTTAGAACATCCGAATATGATGATGCTCATGGGGTAGATTTTATTGCAACTAAAAAGGCATTAGAAAAGAATGATAAAGAGTCATATTTCGGATTTGCTGTTGATGTGAGCTTTTCTGCAGAAGCTGTGAGAAAGAAACTTGAGGGAGTGAAATTGAAAATTAGACAGAGAAGAAGAAGGATTGGGGAGCCAAAACCGAAGTATCCATACTCCCATCTTTACAAAATAAAATATTTCAAGGACAGTGACGGTATCTATAGAGAGCTTTCTGTTCCACGTGTTATTATAGGAATGGGGTACTCTGCTTCGGAGACACTCATTGAGAATTTAGTTTATTTTAATAGTGATAAAATTTTGAAAGAGGCGTACACACGTATTCGTGCAACTCTCGAGATTTTATGGCAGACACGTTACTTCTATAATCTTGCAAAAGAAAAAGGGAGGACTCATACTGCTATTGCATATAGGGATTTCTATAATAGCTTTATTCCTTTTTTTGAGGCAGATAAGGAGTTTCTATTGAAACATAAGGATGACATACTTTCGGACAGATCTATCTCAGTGTTCATAGAGGTACTTGGGTTGAAAGAAGATACAATGTTTAATTTTAAACCTATCAAGAAAGATAACACTATTCTCATACCGAAGTTTAAGAAGGTGGGGCAAGATGAACGTATTAAAAGGATGAAGAGAATCGAAGCACAGCAAAGGAGAGATAATGGGCTAACAAATATCTAGTTTGATGCCAAGTCATTTTTTATATAGTGATTTTTGTTTTTTTATGTACATCCAAACACTCTTCGAAAATAAACATATTCTTGTAATAAATAAACCTTCCGGACTTGTTATTCACGGCGATGGAAAGAGAGATGAACCGACACTTGTAGATTGGATTTTGGAGCACTACCCAGAGATAGAAGGGGTTGGGGAAGATATGGTAGTGAAAGGAAAGGCGGGCGATGACATCGTCATCGCCCGCCCCGGCATTGTCCACCGCATTGATCGCGATACTTCCGGCGTGCTCGTTATTGCAAAAACACAAGCATCTTTTCTCGACTTAAAGAAAAAATTTCAGAATAGGGAAATACAAAAGGAATACTTCGCGCTTGTATATGGGTGGCCGAAAGAGAGGAAAGGAATTATCAATGTTCCCATCGGGCGACATCGTAAAGACTTTCGTATGAAGCAAACAGCGCCCTATGCACGAGGACAAGTTCGCGAAGCAGAAACTCGCTATGAAACGCTTCGCCGTTTCTACGATGAAAGGAAAAAAGATAAACAAGGAAAGTATATGCAGTATGCACTTCTTAAATGTTCGCCAAAAACAGGGCGTACTCACCAGATCCGCGTTCATTTGAAACACATCCATCACCCAATCGTTGCAGATCCACTCTATCGTGGAAAGAGAAAAGAGACACTCGGCCTCTCTCGTACTGCACTCCACGCACATAGTATTCGCTTAAAAGATATATCTGGGGAGGAGATTGTTGTGAGCTCTCCGCTTGCTGAAGATATTCAGAAAGCTATCAATTTACTTATTGAAGAATAATACGTACGATATTTACTGTTGCAACACTTATCCAAAAGAATTCGAGAACAAGGTTTGACCAATTTCTATCTGCATAGACGCGAATTCCTAAAAAAAGTGCAGCGAAAAAATTTGTGAGTGCGTAGGTGATGCCAGTAGAAGATATAAACCCAAAGCTATTGAGGGTATATGCTCCAATAAGGAGGGTTGTCCCTATCCATCCTATCGTTTTTACAAGAGTTTTCACTTTCATACTCATTTTAGTATACTGCATTCCTTTTTATAAGGTAGTATATGGTGAATTAACACCTGAACTGCACACATAAAAGCCATTGGTGTAAGATAGCTTTGTTACAAATCTAATCTAAAACACCAACGGCTTTTATGTATACACACATTACACGAGATGATCGTATCTGTA
>JALVJP010000096.1 GCA_027028225.1 Candidatus Parcubacteria bacterium | reverse complement strand
TCTTCACCCTGCTCCACCAAATTATGAACTCTGGATTTTTTCCCGTTACGATTACCAACAGAAAAAGGTGAAGGAGATGATTCGTTATCTTAAAAATCATGAGGACAGAGAACTCATTAGCTATCTCGCAAACGAATTGAACGAACTCATACTCGACTACCTCGCTGAACAACAAGAACTCTCCTATTTTACTAAACCAATCGTCCTCCCGGTTCCTCTCTCGAAAAAGAGGTTACGAGAGCGAGGGTTCAACCAAGTATCACTCCTCGCGAAAAAAATAGCAAAGCAGATAGGTGCAGAATACAAGGGTAATATCCTCGTGCGAACACGGCATACAGAAAAGCAAGCACTCATTCGCGAGAGGAAAAAGCGATTTGAGAATGTAAGAGGGGTGTACGCAGTGAAAAAAGGAAAGGAAAGAGAAATGAAAGGGAAAGATATCATTCTCGTAGACGATCTCTCCACGACAGGAGCGACACTCCTTGAATTGCGGAAAGTAGTGAGAAAAGCAGGAGTACGGAAAGTTATTGCAGTGACGATAGCACACTAAAAGGCGGGGCGATGCGTTTGCATCGCCCCGCCTTCCCAAATATTACCGAACCTCACACCCCCGTGAAGCGAGAAATTCGTAGACTCTTTCCATTTCTCTGTTCACCTCCTCATCACTCAATGTCTTCTCAAATGACTGGAAGATAAGGGAAAACGCGTACGATTGCCTTCCCTCCTTCTCGAAGGAATCAATCACATACACTGCACGGAGATTATTGAGTCCAAGTTCACGGAATGATTTAGAAAAGAACTCGATAGTATTTTCACCCTCTCCAACCCAGAAAGAAACATCTCTCCTAATGTGAGGGTAGACGGAAATTCCTTGAAAATGATCATCACTGCCATAACTCACAAGATCAAAAAGTTCTGGAATTCTATCTATTTCTATCTTTTTTTCACAAGAGGAAAGGATAATTGTTGCCCCACCCTGAGACAATTCAATAGAAAATTCTTTACCGCATAATTCTTGTAAATCATTAAGAACTCCATCTCGTTGTTCATCTTCTGTTCCAAAACGCTTTCTCGCAGATTTTCCATTATTCTTTATCGCAAATGAGAGTACATTTTCCTCCTTGCCTTTAAAGTGTCTTACTCCAATCTCAAAAATGCGAACGCGTGAATTATTAAGAATATCGGAATATCCACTATTTTTCTCAAGATTTTCACTAAGCTGTTTTTCAAAAGAATCACGCAAAAAAGAACGATTGGACGCAACAGGATTAAGTACACGAACTTCTCCCTTCTTGATAAAAGAATAATTCATTACCTCAGAAAATCCTCTCTCTACGAAGAAATTCCTCAAAGCTTGAGAGAGAATATACGAATGGTTTATCTTTGGTGCAGAAACAATTTCATCAAGAGGTATTGTTGGAATATTATAGTAGCCATAGATTCTCCCAATCTCTTCAATAAGATCTTCTTCAATGCGTAAGTCGAGACGCTCAAATGGGATGACAACATCAAACCCACCCTCCCTACTCACGTAGGAGAAGTGGAGTCGTCGGAAAATCTCACGAATATCTTCTTCACTAACAGGAAAACCAAGGATACTTCGTGTTTTTTCGATCGTGAGTGGAACAATAACCTGTTCTTCTGGATCAGGATAGAATTCAAAAAGTGATATTCCATGTTCATTTACAACGAGACGCGTTTCTGGTGTCGATGCAAGCTCCTCAACAAGTGAGAGCATCGCGTTTGATGCGGTAAATGCGAGCTCGCTCGTAATTCCATTCTCATAGCGCTTCGATGCATCTGTCGCAATACGATGGCGACGCGCCGTCTTTCTTACCCGAACAGGATCAAAGTTTGCTGCTTCAATAATAATCCGAGAAGTATCTCCTGTAAGTTCTGCTTTCGCCCCCCCTTTCACTCCCGCGAGTGCGAGAACTCCCTCATCATCAGCAATCACGAGATCTTCAGAACTCAATTCAAGCGTCTCACCTCCAAGCATCTCAAACTGCTCCCCTGCATGAGCAAAGCGCACAGTAATTCCTCCTACTACCTTATCTGCATCGAACACGTGAAGTGGTTGCCCGAGGTCAAAGAGCACATAGTTCGTCGCATCCACAATCGCATTGATTGAACGTTGTCCTATTCCTTCGAGGCGGGAGCGAAGCCATTCTGGAGATTCCCTTACCTCGATATTCTCTACCACACGCGCAATGTAACGCTTGCACACTCCATCACTCTCATCGCGAAGTGAAAACACCCCCTTCTCTTCTTTAAGAGAAGGTGTGGAGTAGCGATCTTCCCGAAGCGGAACGTCGAGAAGCGTAGCGAGATCTTTTGCAATACCTCTATGAGAGAGTGAATCATGCGCACGATTTGGGAGCACATCAATATCAATGAAAGTATCTACGTCACGCTCTTCAACCCCCTCAATCTCAAAAGAATGAAGAAGAAGTGCCTTCACAATCTCTTCTGTGGAAGGAAGTTCACTCTCAAAATATG
>JALVJP010000095.1 GCA_027028225.1 Candidatus Parcubacteria bacterium | reverse complement strand
GTGAAGAAACAGTTTCAAGGAAAAGTATGTAAGACGATTACCTATGACAATGGTTCTGAATTTGCTCTCCACAAGATGATTGAACGAGATACGGGAGCCCTCGTATACTTTGCAGATACAGGGAAACCATACCAACGAGGAGTAAATGAAAATACCAATGGATTACTCCGTCAGTATTTCCCTAAAGGGTCTTCCTTTGCTACCATTACCGATAGAGATGTCCAACGTGCTGTCCGTAAGTTAAATGATAGACCACGGAAACGTCTCAACTATCTCACACCTCGGCAAGTTTTTGAGGGTGTGCACTTCAAGAGTTAATTCAAGGAAACGCTCATCTGTGGATAACTTGTGTATATTAAAAGTTTATTGTTTTGTTAGAAACCACTCCTAGATTTCTCCCCTTTTTCCTCTATACTTCTACTGTATGACAACCACAACAACTATCCTTATCATTTTCCTTTTTCTCCTTATTCTTGGAATGTTTTTTTGGTTCTCTTCTCGACTTAGAAAAACAGGAGAAGAAACAGAGCGAGAAAAACTCCTCCTCCAACAAATTGAACAACTCCGAGAGACACTCGACCGAAAGCTCTCCGAGACAAACGAACGAATGCACCAATCAGTGCAACAGCAACTCACAAGCTCTCAAAAACTCGTCCAGGATATCACACAACAGGTTTCAAGACAGCTTATGGAGGTAACGAAAGAGATGAGCGAAACGAAAGAAATGAACAAGAAGGTGTTTACTATCGCAGAACAATTAGAGGACTTAGAGCGCGTACTCAAAAACCAAAAGACGAGAGGAAATCTTGGAGAACTCGGACTCGAGCTTATCCTTTCAAATATTCTCCCCCCTACCGCATACAAACTTCAATATGCGTTCAAGGATGGAAAAATCGTAGATGCGGTTATCTTCACTCACGAAGGAAAGTTTATCCCTGTTGATGCGAAATTCTCTCTTGATAACTACAGGAGAATTCTTGACGAAAAAGATGAAAAGAAACGAGAAGAACTCACAAAGCAATTCAAAGCAGATTTAAAGAAGCGTATTGATGAAACTGCTCAATACATACGACCAAACGAGAATACACTTCCTTTCGCATTTATGTTCATTCCTGCAGAGGGAATCTACTATGATCTCCTTGTAAACGAAGTAGGCTCAACGAAAGCAAATACACGCAACCTCATCGACTACGCCTACCACGAAAAGAAAGTTATCATCGTCTCCCCTACTACATTCTCTGCATATCTCCAATCGGTACTCTATGGATTCAAAGCATTTCAGATAGAGAAACAGGCAGTAGAAATTCAAAAAAATGTAGAAAAACTCGGACGACATCTCAAAAATTACGAAGAAGCATTTCTCAAAATTGGAAAATCGCTCGGAACAACAGTGAGTCATTACGAAAAAGCATCTCACCAATTAAGGCAGATTGATAAGGATATCTTAAAAATAACAGGAAGTTCTCCGGAAATAGAAACAATGACATTAGAAGGACCGAAAAAAGAATAAAAGAGCAAGGGCGGGTGCGTAAGATTTACGCACCCGCCCTTTACCCACCATCGTCTGAATTACATTGACGAAAGAGGAAAAAGAAGTAGCATAAAGGGCATACATTTTGTATTATCCGCTTAATTTACTAAAAGACATTGGCTAAACCAAAGAAAAAAAAGAATGATTTTCTTCCTATTAATGAAGGAATAAAAGCACTTGAACTCCGTGTCCTTATTGATGGTGAGGAAGGTTCTTTTGTGATGAAACGAGAAGAAGCGCTCGAAAAAGCGAGAGATTTAGGGCTTGATCTTATAGAGATATCTGCAAACGCAAACCCTCCTGTTGCTCGTATTACCGATTACGGAAAGTATATGTATGAGCAAAAGAAAAAACAGAAAGAGATTAAGTCTCGACAGAAAACCGTAGAGGTAAAAAACATTCAGATTAAAATTGGAACAGGAGAAGCAGATCTTAAATTAAAAGCACAGAGAGCATCAAAATGGCTCGAAGAGGGGGATCGCGTGAAAGTGGAACTCTACCTCCGTGGACGTGCAAAGTATATGGACAAAAATTTCCTCCGTGATAGACTCACGAACGTACTTTCGCTCATTTCATCTCCCTACAAAATAGTGGAAGATTTTAAGCAGAGTCCAAAGGGGTTTGTCATTCTCATCGAACCAGATAAGAAGGCAAAAACAAAAAAAGACTCCTCTCCTAAGAAGAAAGAAAAGGAAGAGAAGAAAGATGAGCAAGTAGCTAACGAAGAAAAGTAAGCTTATGAAGACGAATAAATCATACACAAAAAGAATAAAACTCACAAAAGGTGGCAAACTCAAACCCCGAAAAAAGGGACAGGACCACTTTAACGCTAATCAAAGTGGGAACAAGCGACGCGCAAAGAGAGGAACACGACAAGACCTCAATCTCTCACCAAAAGCACTTAACAGATTTATCCCTCATAATTAATAAAGGTATATGGCACGAGTAAAACGAGGAACAATAAAAAAT
>JALVJP010000094.1 GCA_027028225.1 Candidatus Parcubacteria bacterium | reverse complement strand
TGGTCACACATACCCAACGAAAGAGTTAATGATTACAAAATATCATAATACAAAAATTATTTATATTTATTCAGATAAGATTGTTGAATTATAATTTTGTTGATTCCTTCTCTTAAAGCTTGTAGGCTTGTGTTCTTCTGTTATACTACGCTGGTATTTAAGGGAATATGAATGAGGGTAAAAAACAAAAAAGAGCATGGTGGATAGAGCCCCTTATGGTGTTTGTGCGACTCTCTTCGTGGATTATTTTTCCACTCATAGTAGCACTTCTTTTTGGGAGACTCGTAGATAGAGTTTTTTCAATTGAACCATATGGGACGCTTGGTCTCACCACGCTTTCATTTCTTTTTTCTCTTACAATTCTCTTTCGCGAGACGAAGAGAGCGCTTAAGAACTTAAAGGAAGAAACAGAGATTCATAGAAAAGGGTAAGGTAATTAAAAAAATGAGTATGCACGGAGAACATAAGGAAATTAAAGAACATACACAAGTACCTCAAGGTGTTTATCAACCAGAAGCGGGAGGAACACACAAAGAGGTACACCATGAGATTAGTATTGCAGCAGAACCAATTTTCTCGATTGGGTCTTTTCCTGTTGTGAATTCGCTTTTTACCACATGGATTGTTACTCTTCTCCTTATTATTCTCTCTCTTATTCTCAAGTTTCGTATCAAAAAAAATCCAGGAACATTCCAACTCGTTTGGGAAATGCTCTATGAGGGAGCACTTGATCTTGCAGATCAAGTTACTGGGGATAGAAAAGTGAGTATGCAGGCATTACCGATTGCACTCACTGCGTTTATATTCATTCTTGCAAGTAATTGGTTAGGGATTCTCCCTGGTGCCGGATCTGTTGGGATGATTATCACGGAGCATGGAAAGGAAGTGTTTGTCCCGTATCTCCGTGGAGGAACTGCTGATATTAACACGACACTCGCTCTTTCGCTTATCTCTGTGATTGGAGCAAATATCTTTGGAATTATTTCAATAGGAGTATGGAAAACGTTCAATAAGTTCATTAATTTGAAAGTGCTCTCCGAGATGGTAACAAGAGTTAAGAAAGATCCAACAGTGCTTATTGTTGCTCCAATTACATTCTTTGTAGGACTCATAGAGGTTATTGGAGAAATTGCAAAAATTGCATCACTCTCATTCCGTCTTTTTGGGAATGTGTTTGCAGGGGAAGTTCTTCTTACTTCGATGGCGAGTATCGCAGCGTATTTTATCCCTATTCCATTTCTCTTCCTTGAAATCATTGTTGGATTTATTCAAGCACTTATTTTTGCAGTTCTCACACTCGTCTACTTCACGATAGCTTCAATGGATCATGAACATGAGGACGAACATATAGGTGAACATATAGAAAAAGAAATTATTACTGCGTAAGATTTTTTCGGAAATGCATTTACTCTGCGTAAGATAAGTGCATTTCCGAGGAAATTCTTCCTCGAATTCTGTTCTCGTGAGAGAATAACCTGTAATAAGGTAGTATTATCCATTTTATATATCTAAGCATAATAAAAATATCATTATGAATGAAGTAAACACACTTATACCGCTTGCAAAAGCTATCGCTATAGGAGTTGGTGCTATTGGACCTGGAATTGGTATTGGAATGATTGGTTCAAAAGCTATGGAGGCAATTGGACGAAATCCAGAAGCAGCAGGAAAAATTCTTGTTCCGATGCTTCTTGCTGCTGCATTTGCAGAAGCGGTTGCTATTTACGCACTCGTTATTGCATTTTCAATTAAGTAATACTCAATCAGGAGGAGCATAATACCATGGATGGACTTATATCAACATTTCATATTAGTTGGAAATTACTCATTGCACAAGCAGTAAACTTCGCAATTGTTTTTGTGGTGCTTTATCGTTTTGCGTTCAAACCAATTTCTCGCGTTCTCTCAGAGAGGAAGGCAGAAATTAAGAAAGGACTTGAGGATGCAAAAAAATCTCAAGAACTCTTAGAGAATGCGGAGCAACGAGCGGAAGAGATTCTTTCTGATGCACGCCATCAAGCAGGAGAAATTCTTCGAGAAGCAAAGCAAAAGCGCGATGCACTTCTCGAACAGATGCATGGTGAAGTTGCGAATGAGAGAACGATTCTTCTCCAAAAAGCAAAAGAAGATGCAGAACGCGAACGCAAGCGCATAGAAGGAGAAGTATTCTCCCGCGTATCAGAGTTTCTCCCACATGCAATTGCAAAGATTCTCCATGAGAAAGATGATGAGAAAATCCGCTCTCGTTATAGTGAGCATATCGAACAGCTCATTCAAAAAGAACTATGATGAGTTCAAAGAAAATCGCAAATATTCTTGTAAAACTCTCTAAGTTGCCTCATTCGGAGAGTCGTATTCAACGCTTTATCAAAGAGCTTCACAAGCGAAATCTTTCATGGGTTTTTCCACAAGTGAAAGACGAACTTGAGCGTATATCTCGTCGTGATGAGGAAGATGTTCTCATTGTTGAGACGAGCGAGGTTCTCACAGAAAATCAGAAAGAGAGGATAAAAAGGCTCTTCTCTACTGATTGTATTCGAGAGAAGGTGAGGAAAGATGTTGTTCTTGGTGCGGAGTATTACTATAAAGGAAAAGTGTACCATGGTTCTGTTCAGTGGAAACTGAAACAGTTAAAAAAGCGTTTATCTACATTGAGTCAAAAAGTGTATGAAGATTGAAGATATTATTGAAAAAGTTAATTATGAGATCGATCAAATCGATGACTCCCTTGATGTAGAGGAGTACGGTATTGTTCGGTCGGTAGGAGACGGGATTGTGCGTATTACGGGACTCTCTTCTTGTTTTGCTTCAGAGATGATTGAGTTTGAGAACGGAACAGTTGGAGTTGCTCTCAATCTCGAAGAAGATTTTGTTGGGGTCGTCCTCTTTGGAGAAGAAGATGGGATTAAAGAAGGAGACCGTGCGAAGCGAACGAAGAAAGTTCTCTCTGTTCCAGTAGGAAATGAGATTATCGGGCGTGTGGTTGATCCACTTGCACGACCTCTCGATGGAAAAGGAGAAATTGCAACCGATACTGATCAACTCATTGAGCGTGTCGCCCCAGGGGTAATGATGCGTGAACCTGTATCTGTTCCTCTCCAGACAGGTATTAAAGTGATTGACGCGCTTGTTCCTATTGGGCGAGGGCAGCGTGAGCTTATCATCGGAGATCGTCAGACAGGAAAAACTGCAATTGCGATTGATACAATTATCAATCAGAAAGGGCAGGGGGTAACATGTGTCTATGTTGCAATTGGTCAAAAACGATCAAAGGTAATGCGTGTAGTAAAGAAGCTTGAAGAGGCGGGAGCAATGGAGTATACGACTATTGTTCTCGCTAGTGCTTCTGATTCTGCTGCGCTCCAGTATATCGCTCCTTATGCAGGTGTTGCGATTGGGGAGTATTTCCTCGATAGAGGGGAAGATGTACTTGTGGTGTATGATGACCTTTCAAAGCATGCGGCTGCGTATCGAGAAATTTCCCTTCTCCTTCGTCGTCCTCCAGGACGAGAGGCGTACCCAGGAGATGTGTTCTATCTCCACTCACGACTCCTTGAGCGTGCATGCCGTCTCAACGAAAAATACGGGGGAGGATCTATTACTGCCCTCCCTATCATTGAAACGCAAGGAGGTGATGTGTCTGCGTATATTCCAACGAATGTTATTTCAATTACTGACGGACAGATTTTCCTTGAAGCAGGACTCTTCAATAAAGGTGTCCGTCCTGCAATTTCCGTCGGTCTCTCTGTTTCTCGTGTGGGAGGGTCTGCTCAGATAAAGGCAATGAAAAAGACTGCGGGTCCTATGAAGCTCGCACTCGCTCAGTATCGTGAGCTCGAATCGTTTGCTCAGTTTGGTTCTGATCTTGACGAGGAAACACAAAAACTCCTTGATCATGGAGCAAAGTCTGTTGAGCTTCTCAAACAGAGTCAATATGAACCGATTCCTGTTGCAAAACAAATTGTTGCAATCTATGGACTTAATAACGGATTTCTTCGAGAAATTGATGCTGATAAAATCCATGGATGGGAGATGGGACTCTATGATTTCCTCGATGAGGTAAAGCAAGACCTTCTCACTCATCTTAAAGAAGGATGGAACGATGAAGTGAAGAAAGAGATAGAAGATGCTCTTCGAGAGTATAACGATAGGTTTTCACGAGAGCAAAATTCTAAGAAAGAAGCATAGCGTATGGCAATGCAGATGAAAACAATTAAGGAGAAGATGGGTACCGTTGCGAACATTCGTAAGGTAACGAAAGCGATGGAAATGGTTTCAACATCAAAGATGAAACGAGTTCTTGAGCGCAGAGAAAAATCTCTCGTCTTTTCTGAGGAAGCTCGCAATCTTCTTATTAATCTCCATTATTACCATCACGTTGATCACCCATTCTTTTCTCCTGGAAAGGGGGATAAAATACTTGTTCTCGTGATTGCATCGAATCGTGGGCTTTGTGGTGCGTATAACACAAACATAGATCGTGAATTTTCTCACATTGTTGAAAAGTATGGAAAAGAGAGGGTGGAGGCAATAGGAATAGGAAAGGAGGCACAGAAAATTGTTTTTCGTAGTGGAGTTCCTCTTCTCGCAAATTTTGAAGAATTTTCAGATATTTATAGTGCAGATGAGGTAAGATCGCTTCTCCTTTTTATACTCGAAAGTTTTTCTACGAATCAGTATGAGAGGGTTCTCATCACCTATACAGAATTTATTAATTCCCTTTCATTTCAGCCACGAACACGATCTCTCGTTCCGCTTGAACTTACTGAGTTTAATCATGAGTTTTCGGAAAAAGATGCACGGTCGTATGTGTTTGAACCAGTAAAGAGTGAGGTTCTTGTCTATGTAGTGGATTATGTTCTCCTCACCGTATTATACCAATACCTTCTCGAGAGTCTTAGTTCTGAACACTCATCTCGCGTGATGGCGATGAGGAACGCATCTGATAACGCGAAGGAAATGTTAGAAGAACTTGTTATTAGTTTTAATCGAGCTCGACAAGCATCGATTACGCAGGAAATTGCGGAAATTGTGGGAGCACTCTCAGCCCTCTCATCTTAATGTATTGTTAATTTATTTATATGGAAAAAGGAAGTATTACACAAATAATTGGTCCGGTTGTTGATGTTCGCTTTGAAGGTGAACTTCCGGAGATTTATACTGCTCTCCGTATTCCCCGTGAAGACAAGAAAGACCTCATCCTTGAGGTTGTTCAACATATTGGTTCCGGAGAAGTGAGAACAATTGCGATGGATATTACTGATGGTCTTTGGAGAGGGCAGGAAGTTGAAAATACAGGAAAACCCATCTCGGTTCCAGTAGGGGATGCTGTTCTTGGACGTATGTTTGATGTGATTGGGTCACCTATTGATGAGAAAGGTACTCCAAAAGATGCTCAACTCTGGTCTATCCACAGAGATGCTCCTTCATTTGAGGAGCAGGCAACGGAAACGAGTGTTCTTGAAACAGGAATTAAGGTGATTGATCTTATCGCTCCATTCTTGAAAGGAGGAAAGGTCGGACTCTTTGGAGGAGCGGGAGTAGGAAAGACGGTGATTATTCAGGAGCTCATTAATAACATTGCGTCACAACATGGTGGATATTCGATGTTTGCAGGAGTTGGAGAGCGAACACGTGAAGGAAATGATCTCTATAGAGAGATGGAGGAGGCAGGCGTACTTGATAAAACAGCACTCGTGTTTGGTCAGATGAACGAACCTCCTGGAGCTCGTGCACGTGTCGCACTTACCGCACTCACAATGGCAGAGTATTTCCGTGAGGAGGAAGGGAAGGATATCCTCTTGTTTATTGATAACATCTTCCGCTTTACTCAGGCAGGTTCTGAGGTATCTGCGCTTCTCGGTCGTATCCCATCTGCGGTAGGGTATCAACCAACACTCGCAACAGAGATGGGGAAGCTTCAGGAGCGTATTACCTCAACGAAGAAAGGGTCTATTACCTCCGTGCAGGCAGTATATGTTCCTGCTGATGACTTCACCGATCCCGCACCGGCAAACACCTTTACCCACCTCGACTCTACAGTGAACCTCAACCGTTCACTTGCGGAAATTGGAATCTACCCAGCAGTAGACCCACTTGATTCCACTTCTACAATTCTCGATCCTCTTGTGGTAGGAGAAGAACACTATCGTGTTGCGCGTGGAGTTCAGAATGTTCTTCAAAAGTATCGAGATTTACAGGATATTATTGCAATCCTTGGAATGGATGAGCTTTCTGATGAGGATAAACTTACCGTTGCGCGTGCGCGAAAGATTCAGAAGTTTCTTTCCCAACCATTCCATGTTGCAGAGCAGTTTACAGGAATGAAGGGGGTATATGTACCTCTTGAGGATACGATTAAATCTTTTGATGAAATTCTTGGAGGAAAGTACGACCATATTGATGAACAACACTTCTACATGAAGGGATCAATTGAAGATGTAATCTCTTCACACGAGAAGAGTAATAATCAGTAGAGCGTATGACTGCCTCAAACTCAAAGGTTTTATTTACACTCACGACTCCGCTTGGGTCTGTGTTTCAGGGAGAGGTTGATGAAATCACCCTTACTACGAAGGAGGGTGAGATTACCATTCTTCCACACCATATCCCTCTTGTAAGTCTCCTCACTGTTGGTCACATTCGTGTGAAAGATGGGGATGAGGAACACTACTTTGCAATTGATGGTGGAATTGTTGATGTCCGCCACGATGGTTCTGTTGTCGTTCTCTCTCAGAGGAGTGAGAATGCACGTGAGATTGATATTGAGCGTGCAGAACGAGCAATGGAGCGTGCAAAGAAGTATATGAACGAGGAAGGAAAGAAAGAGGTAAAGGATTACCGAAGACTTCAATACATCCTCAAAAAGGAAGAGAACAGAATTCGTGTCGCAAAGAAAGGACACAGGAAGTAAGAAAAAAGAACACGAAAGTGATATGTACCCAAAAAAGTGGACACTAAAATAAAAAACAAGTTTCTACTTTTTAGAGGTAAAGGCAAAATCCGGGTCTTTTAGACTCGGTTTTTTAATCCTCTAAATCCCCAGCTTCAGCTGGTGTGTACATTTGAAGGCAAGGCCGTAGCGAAGCGTGACCGAGAGGTCACGTTTCGCAATAGGATAATAGGATATACGAAAACCACCCTGTCGTGAGACAGGGTGGTTTTATCTATTTCTTACCATAATGATAATGGATGAAGAAGAAGATAAAGAGAAAACACAATCTCTACGAACGACACTCACTCTGGGCACGAGGATACTTTGCATCAAGTGTGGGTATTGATGAGTTCATTATACGAAGGTATGTACGACATCAAC
>JALVJP010000093.1 GCA_027028225.1 Candidatus Parcubacteria bacterium | reverse complement strand
CTTATATCTCTCATGAATAGAACTTTTCAAAATGTTCTTTCTGAAGTGAAAAGAAAAAAAACTTCTAATCTGTCTGACCATGATGCGATTGTTCTCGCATCCCTTGTGGAAAAGGAGGCGGGAAAATCTCTTGAGGAGAAAAGGGTAATTGCAGGGATTTTACTGAAACGACTTAAGAAAGGTATTCCTCTCCAAGTTGACGCTCCCTTTCTCTATGAGAGAAATAAGGGAAGTCATAAACTGACAAATTATGATTTACAGAAAGACTCCTCTTATAATACCTATACAAGAAAAGGGCTCCCTAAGACAGCAATAGGGAATCCTGGCCGTGATTCTCTCTATGCGGTTTTTCACCCAATTGAAACACAATACTGGTTTTACCTCCACGGAAAAGATGGGGATGTTCACTATGCGCAAACATATGCAGGACACTTGAAAAATAAGAGGAAGTATTTAAGATAGGAGAACTTATGAAGAATAAAAAACTTGCATTTATTGATATTGAGACAACTGGATTTGATATAGAAAGACATGAGATAATTGAGATAGGAGGAGTTATTGTTGAACAGAAAGATGGTATTCCTGGAAATATCATCGATGAATTTGAAATTAAAATCCGCCCTGAACGCATTGAGGATGCAGATCCGGAAGCACTTTCAGTAAATGGATACAATGAAGCGGAGTGGATGTTTGCACTCGATAAACAGCAGGCTATGGAACTCTTCGCAGAGAAAACGAAGGATACAATGATGCTCGCACATAATGTTGCGTTTGATTATTCCTTTCTTACAAAAGCATTTTCTGATACAGGAGTGGAAAATAAGATGTTCTACGCAAAACTCGATACACTCTCGTTTGCCTATGCGAAGCTCCATAAGCGAGAGGATGTTCCACGAATGGCACTTGGCGCACTCTGTGAATATTTCGGGGTGGAAAATGAACGAGCACATACCGCACTTGCCGATGCACGTGCAACATATGAGGTATACAAGAAGCTTATTGAATTTTAAAAATAAGTAAGAGTTTTACTATTCTTTTTTCGTTGACTTGTTATACTACCACTGTATGAGTATGAAGATTTTTAATTACTTTCGCATCATTCTTATAATAACTACACTCTTCGTTTCCTCTATTGCTACTTTTTCTCCGGTGACAATGGAAGCACAGAGTGGTCATGTACAGGTAAAGCTAGATAATCCACTTGGTACCACTCATGATGTTCCTACTCTTATATCAAAACTCCTTGATATTGTATTAAAAATTGGTGTTCCTCTTGTGGTGTTGGCAATTCTTTGGACAGGATATTTATTTATCGCTGCGAGAGGAAAATCAGAAGAGATAACGAAAGCAAAAGAATCATTAAAATGGACACTTATCGGTGCGCTTATTCTTCTTGGTGCTTATGCGATCTCTGAAGCAGTTGTAGGAACAATTAATGCTATTCGTTCTTAGATAAAAAAATATGACTTCTTTTAATAAACGCATCACAATTGTATTCCTCGTACTCCAATCATTCTTTCCTCTTGTATCTGAAGCTTTTATTTTGCGTTCGATTGCTGAAAATATCGCTAAGTTTCTCTCAGGGACATTCATCACTTTTCTTACTGTTCTCGCACTTATCTTTTTTCTTTGGGGAGTTGCCGATTTTATACGAAATGCAGAAAATTCAGATGCACGAAAGAAGGGAAAACAACGAATGGTTTGGGGTATTATTGCATTGTTTTTTATGCTCACTTTTTTGAGTGTAACAGGAGTTCTTACTCGTACAGTATTTGGAAATAATCCTATCCTTCCACAGCTCTATGAATAATTTTTTAAAGAATAAGAGAAAGAGAATTCTATCATTGATTGCGGGATTTTCTCCACTCAATGTTTTTGCGGCGAGAACAAATACTATCGATAGTACAAATATAAAAACACTTATCGGATCTCTCACGAAATTTTTCAACTCATGGTTAATTGGACTTATCGTGTTATTTGCTCTCGTAAATTTCGTTTATTCTGTTATGCAGTATATTGCAGCGAGTGAGGATGGGGGAGATAAAAAAGAGAAAGGAAAAAAAGTTATTTGGGGAATAATTGCACTTTTTGTAACATTAAGTGTGTGGGCACTTGTAATGATTCTTGTAAGAACATTTGGACTTACAATAGGAGGAGGTCTTAAGGGGTGGAATTCATAGATTAAAAGATTGCAAAAAAGGGATTTACTGCTACACTCCTTCTCGTTCCGCTTGTAGCTCAGTTGGTAGAGCAGCTGGCTCTTAACCAGACGGTCGAAGGTTCGAGTCCTTCCAGGCGGACAAGGGATAACCTATGAGGTTACCGTATGCCCAGGTGGTGGAATTGGTAGACACGCTGGTCTTAGGAACCAGTGAGGCAACTCATGGAGGTTCGAGCCCTCTCCTGGGCACATCAAAACCCTCTCTCAAAGGAGGGTTTTTCTTATCCACAAATATATTGTCAAGCACTTGACAACTCTCTCTCTCTGATAAGTTAATAACAAATTTAAAAATCAAATAATATGAAAAAACAAATTTTTGCCCTCATAGTAGGGCTCGTTATGGCCGTTTCTTCTCATGCTCAATCCGTAAAAG
>JALVJP010000092.1 GCA_027028225.1 Candidatus Parcubacteria bacterium | reverse complement strand
CCATGTAAAAAGTGTATCACAAGTGATACACCTTGCAAGGAAAGATATGGACACTATTTTGTTTTTGAATCTAAATTGCAAAAGTGGTGTCACCGACAAGATCGTTTATGTGAGTAGGCGGTTTAACGAGTAATGAAGTGGTTTGTTTGAGTGTATGCTTATGCTCCTGGATTCCCGCTTTCGCGGGAATGACGAGTGGTGAGTTGGGAATGACAGGGAAAAGGAAGAGCGCGGGGTTTTTACTGGGGTGACACCACTACATACCACCCTCATACCTCTCTCTAATTTCCTTCACCGTCTTTTTATACGCCTCCACCGCATAGAGAATGAGCTTCGTATATCTTCCCTCATCCCCATGATCGAGTGCGCGGAAATACCTTCTCGTATTCCTCTTTCGAAAGAGAATTACATCATAATTATGCGCGAAGAGCATCCATAAGAGAATCATTCTTCCCGTTCTCCCATTTCCGTCCTCAAAAGGGTGGATATACTCAAATCGGTTATGAAAGATAATTGCATTTCTGAAAGGGTTCCCCTTTCTCTTCCCCTTTCGATACCATTCAATAAGCGATTGGAGCTCTTTCTTAATCAACTCTGGAGAGAGCACATTCTTGTTATTCACATTCACCGCTACCTTTCGAAATCCCTGCGTGTAGCCAAGATCTCGTGTGAGAATCTGATGGAGTATTTTAATGTTCTTCTGATTGAGCGCGAATTCTCCACTTCGGATCATATTCATTGCCTCGAGAGCGTTATACACCTCTTGCACCTCTCTCCTTGGGAGTGATTTCTTCACATACTTTTTCTGAACGATACGCGACACCTCCTCCTGTGAGAGCTTACTTCCCTCTATGGAGTTTGATTCAAAGATAAATTGAATTGCAAAATCACGGAAGATTCGTTCTTTTTCCCTTTCTGTTCGCTGTGCAATGAAATACTTCCATTGGAGAGCATACTTTTCAAGTCGCTCAAGTGCTTCGCGTTCAAGTGTATTTTGAATGTTCTTCGTTTTAGGTTGGTATTCATTTAAGAGCACAAGCTCCTTTTTGAAGAGTGTCCCATAGTAAGGGGCAAGATCGGTAGGGACACTTTTTCCAAGATATACCTGTATTTTTTTAAATCCTTTTCCCGTATTGAATCGCTCGGTGAGGAAGTAAAAGTGGTTATTTTTAAGCTTTTTTCGTTCGATTTTAATCATAAGTGGTTAGGGACATTTTTTAGAGAAAAATATCCTGCTTTGATTCTATATCCCTTGCAGGAAAGTGCAAGGTGAGGAGAGACATTTGTGTGAGGGGTTTTTTCTGGGGTGACACCACTTTTGCTTTTTCGTTCTGAGTGATAACTGAAAATAAATGCGCACTCACTTTAAGTTGTAATGCTGGGATAAATTGCAAAAGTGGTGTCACCGACAAAAAAGACGCTCTGCGTCTTTTTTGAGAGGCGGCGGTGCTTAAAAGCACCGCCGCCTTAAATAAAAAACAAACTCATTTGAGTTTGTTTTTATAAATCGTTAATTATGTTTGATTTGCAGTTACACCACTACCCCCACTTCCACTTCCACCACTGCTACCACCGGATGATGAGGGGCAGAAATATATACTACCTATATAAGCGTTACTGCTGTTTTGTTCTTTTATCACATGTATAAGCGCTTTTTCTCCGTCTGAAGTAGATACCTTTGAACCTGCGGTTTTAACGGCAAGTAATTCAGATTGATTATATCCAAATCCAAGACTACCGCCTTGTGTATATGAATCTTGGTGAAATGGATAAGTAACACCAACAGGAACCTCCAATATTCCTGGGCCATTACTATGTTTAAGCGACATCTTACCACTAGAATTGTAATCAAACATACCGCTCGTATCGCTATTATATAATGTATCTAACATATAAATTTCATCAGATGCAGTATAATCTGCACAACATTGCTCTTCCGTTTTTCTATTACAATGAGCTGCAATATAAATCCTTACTGTTTGACATTGATCTGTACTTTCTGGTTTTGTACTTGCATCGCAATTTGAATCAGCTACGTGTGTTCCGTTTTGATCTTCACACCACACATTTCGCGTTCTTATTGATTCACCGGCAGGAACCCAAGTACAGGTATTTCCACCATTTTGTGCCTCACATGTACTTTCATCACTCGGGTTTGAGTCAGAACAATCATGTGTTGTCACAGAATACCCTGTATTATCCCATCGACACCCATCAGAATATGCGCTAAGACAAGCTGATTTAGTTGTAATACCGGAACAATTATATTGACTTCCAACATTTCCAGCGCCAACAGGACCCAAACATGACCCTCCTGTTTCTGTTGTCCAAGATCCATTACATAAATCAATTGTAGCAGTACTACACTGTCCCCAACCTCCTGTCTGCCATGAGTATGTGGGGTCTTCAACACATGACCCGTTGTCTTCATGGTAACCTTGATCGCAGGTGTATTCACACTTCTGCGTATTTGTACACGAACTCACGAGAGTAATGTTTGTATCCTGTGCGAGTCCCTGATCATCACCCGAACAGAGTGTCGCATTTGACGGAGTTGTTCCGGTGCAGCTGTATGTCTGCGTTACTGCCGGACAATTCAATGTAAAGATCCCATCCG
>JALVJP010000091.1 GCA_027028225.1 Candidatus Parcubacteria bacterium | reverse complement strand
CAATAACTACAAGCAGTTCAATAAGAGTAAATCCTTTTTGTCTTTTCATAGACATATTCTTTCGTAATATCACGATTAAAAATGAATAATAATCCGAGAAGAATCTCGAGATAACCCATTTCCTTCTTCTGAATAGGTCTCTATCAGTATAGCAAAAAATTTATAAATAATACAATAAAAAACTATTGACAGATAAAGATATATATTCTTCTTTCTCTACCCAACGCTTCCCGCAACTTGGTAGATAGGCACCATTACCGACATGAGGAGACCTCCAACTCCTATTCCGAGGAGCACAATCATTGCAGGTTCAATCATCCCAATGAGTGTATCAACTGCCCCAATTACTTCCTTATTATAGAATACGGCGAGTGTTCTAAGAATTTTTCCAACCGAACCTGTCTCTTCCCCAACCTTAATCATTTGCACCATAATTTGTGGAATTTCTTCATGCTTTTCAAAAGCTTGAGAAATCGTTTTCCCTCCTTTGACATCCTCTGAAGCTTCAATGAGTAATTTTTCAAAAATTTTATTTCCTACCACATCTGCAGCAATTTCAAGTGTTCGCACTACAGGAATTCCTGAATTCAACATTGTATTGAGATTATCTGCAATACGTGCGAGGTAGGTTTTTCGATAGAGATTTCCAAAACCTGGTAGAAGAATCTTCAATTGATCAAACTTTTCTCTTCCTGAATCTGTATGAACCATCTTTATAATGAAAAACATTGCAATCACAAGAAATACTCCTAGGAAAATACCATAGTGCACAAAGAAGTTAGAAATAGCAAGGACAATTTTCGTATAGAATGGAATTTCTTGACCTGATTCAATAATAATTTTCGCCATCTGCGGAATAACCTTAGTGAGCATAAGCACCATCACCGAAATGAAAGTAAAGATTATAAAAGCAGGATAGACAAGTGCATTTTTCGTTTTTGAGGTGAGATTATAATTTCTCTCGAGATAATCAGCAAGGAATTGAAATGTTTGTGTGAGATTTCCCGACTCTTCTCCCGCACGAATCATGTTTACATAGAAATGAGAAAAGACATCTGGCTGTTTTGCCATCGCTCCGGAAATAGAAGTTCCCCCTCGGATATCATCTGCTACTTGAAGTAAAGATTTTTTTAAACCTTTCGATTCCGAATTATCTCCAAGAAGTTCAAAAATCTTCACCGCGGAAACCTGAGCTTCAAATAGAGTAGCTGCTTGTTTTGACATCAAGACAATATCTTTCGTCTTCACCTTACTAAAGAAAGGAAGCTCTCCGTCAAAAAAGCCTTTCTTACTACTTGGAGTAATAGAGGTAACGATATACCCCCTTCTCTGAAGGTTCGAAGTAGCGAGGTCTATATTTACTGCTTCAATTTGACCTCGTTTCTCTTTCCCTTCTTTATCAACAACTTTATAGTTAAAAAGCATACGCAAACATTATATCATAGATTCAAGTAATCGTGGATTAAGAGAATGACGATACGCATCTTCTGGAGAAATATGTCCAACTTGCACAAGTTCTGCAAGTGATCTATTCATATCAATCATCCCTTCACTCATACTTGTCTCAATAACAGTATCAATTTCATGGGTCCTCCCTTCACGGATAAGATTTGCGGTCGCTTTGTTATTAATCATAAGTTCATACGCAGGAACAAGTCCACCTTTCAAACTCTTAAGAAGTCGCTGGGAGAAAATTCCGAGAAGTGAGCCTGCAAGTTGTGTCCTCACCTGATTCTGCTGGTTTGCAGGAAATGAATCGATAATACGATCAATCGTCTGCGATGCAGAGTTCGTATGGAGCGTGGAGAACACGAGGTGACCTGTCTCCGCGGCAGTTACCACTGTAGAAATTGTCTCCGGATTACGCATCTCTCCTACCATAATCACATTCATATCTTCTCGAAAGAGTGCTTTTAAGGCTGCCTCAAAACTCCTCGTATCAGTCCCTACTTCTCGTTGATCAATAATAGAGAGATTATCTTGAAAAACATACTCTATCGGATTTTCAATTGTTACGATATGCTCTCGCCTTTCTTTATTGATTTTCTGTATCATCGCAGCCATCGTTGTTGATTTTCCTTGTCCAACTGGACCTACCACGAGGAAGAGCCCTTGTGATTTATTAGCAAAATCACCAAGAATGGGAGGAAGGTTTAACTCATCAAGTTCTCGTACTCCCTGAATTACACGAAACGCTAAATTAATTCCTTTCATTTGCACATACGCCGTTGCACGAAGACGAATATGCTCTTCATACTCATAGGCAAAATCAATTTCCTCTGCATTCATTATCTTTTCAAGCTTCGCGTCATCCACAATTTCTTTAAGAATCCCAAACGTATCCTGCTTTGTGAGAATTTCCTCATTCTCAATGTTAATAAGGGACTCATCTACGCGCATCACCGGTTTTCTCCCAGGCGCAAGATGGAGATCAGATGCATTCTCTCTCTCGAGAACCACCATAATTCGATGTAGTAATTCTTTATAGTCTTTCATAGAATAAAATATGTAGATTAGGTATTAAAACAAGTTGTTAATTTCTCTAAACGGAACAACTCCTTCCATACTCTTAAGGATTGCAGCTTCTTTAAGTGTAATCATTCCCTTCTTCCTCGCTTCACTATAGACAGCAAGCTCTGTCGGGTTTTCTAGTATGATTCGTTGCATTGTTTTATCGACTTCAAACATTTCGAGAATTGCTTCTCGCCCTTTAAGTCCAGTAGGAAACTCTTTCGTTGGTCTCGTTTCATAGGGAGGGCGTTCAAGGTGGAGTTGTTGTTTATACTCTTCTGGAAGATCCTTAAACTGCTTTTCTATCATTCTATGTGCACTCTCTAATTCAACATCCTCAAGCGGAAAGCCTGTTCCTGGAGCTATCTTTCTCAAAAGACGTTGTGCTACCCCAAGGATGAGTGTTGGAGCGATAAGATACTCATCAACCCCCATATCCACAAGACGAGGGATAATTCCAAATGAACTATTCGTGTGGAGTGTTGCGAATACGAGGTGTCCGGTGAGCGCTGCCTGAATCGCAAGGTTTGCGGTCTCCTTGTCACGAATCTCCCCCACCATAATGATATCGGGATCCTGACGAACAATCGAACGAAGTCCAGAGGCAAAGGTGTACCCAATATCTGCACGCACCTGCGACTGATTTACTCCTGGAAACTGATACTCAATCGGATCTTCGAGGGAAACAACATTTTTATGTTCTCGATCAACCTCTCCAAGCATCGAGTAGAGTGTTGTCGTCTTTCCGGATCCTGTAGGTCCTGTAATGAGAATGAGTCCATGAGGTCGTGCAATTGCTTTTCGAATCATCACCTCTTGCTGTTCGCTAAGTCCAAGACTTGAAAGCTTACGAATCCCTTTTTCCGCATCGAGAACACGAATTACCACCTTCTCACCATAGAATGTAGGCATCACAGAAACACGAAATGCAATCTTTCTCCCATCAATGATTGCTTGAAATCGTCCGTCTTGAGGCTTTCGTTTCTCATCGAGCTTCATTGTTTTTGTCATGATTTTTACACGAGCTACAACGGCACTCTGTGCAGACTTCGGAATTTCAAGATACGTCTGTAATTCTCCATCTATTCGAAATCGAACTTTCACAACTCGCTCTGTTGGATCCATATGAATATCAGAAACCCCATCTCGCACTGCTTTCTTCACGATGGATGCAACCATTTTAATGATAGGGGCATCGTCGTGTATTACCGTCTCACCATTATCCTGCTTTTCCTCTCTATTCGAATCGCCAATCAAATCGTCAAAATTTTTCGTTTCAACTGAATCATCAAAATTATCGATAGCATTATCTATTTCACTACTAATATCCTTATACTTCTTGAAAACCTCTTCAAAGTCTTCTTCCGTTAATACATATATTTTATAGGGTGTGTCTGTTTCCGCGGTAATAAAACGAAGAACATTCTGTGATTCTATGCTCCTTGGGTCAATCATCCCCACCTCAAGAACACCATCCTCAGTTTTTCCAATGGAGAGCATCTTATAAATCTTCGCTGACTCTTCCGGAATAATACGTACAACTTGTGAATCGATCTTCTTATAATCAATCTGCTTCATTGGAATATCGAAATACTCACTCTTTGCCTCCCGAATAGCATCATTCGATACGCCCATCTCTCTAAGGATTTTTTCTATAGAGGTATCTTCTTTAGCAGAACGATCAATAATCTCATTAAGCTGTGATTGCTGAATAACTCCCTTATGAACAAGTGTTTCAAGAAAATCCATATTACGAAGTATACCATAAAATTATAAATAATAATGTTCATGTGCAACATGAAATTTTTCATACGAGACGAAAAACACTCTCTAGAGAATCCATACTGCTCACATCTTTCAACTCCCAAAGATTCGCTCCTGAAAATTAACATGAATACAAGACATCTTTCTACGCCTTTCCCTACCCTTTAAATAGAAAAAACAACAACAGACTTCAAACTTTGAAGAGAGAATATTGGTTCAATGTTCATATTCCACAGAGAGAAATCGCAGAGAGACTTGAGAGATTTCCAACAACGATTAGCAAAGAAATCAAAAACAATTCTATGTTAAAGAGGAGAACAGAGAGGGTAAGTAAAAAAGAGCTTAGAACCAGCTCTCATTTAGGAAACTTCTATATCATCAACTTTTTCCTTTACGAATGATGTTTCATACTAACTTTTCGTATCTCTTCGTAAGCAACGACTTCAGCAATCATCGTAATCGGAATTGTAATAAATACACCAAGTATGAACGCAAAAATTCCCACTACATTAAGGAGAACGAGAAATACTCCGAGAACAAAAACTTTACACCTCTTTCCTTTCATCAACCTCCATGAAGTCCCGATAGCCTCAAACACTCCTATTTCTTTATCTGCAATAAGGTAAGGAACGAGAAACAGTGAAAGCATAATGAAAATAACAATAAATAAGCCAACGAGAGGAATAAGGTAAACAGATGTATGAGAATAGGAATACTTTACGCTATTTAAGATAAAGGTAGGGAGAAATACAAGAAAAACGGTAGATACATAGAATACGAATTTTATGATAATTTTTCCCAAAACAAAATGAAAATAATGTCTAAAAGACTGAACTTCTGAAAAAAAAGTATCCAGCTTTTCCCTCCTCCCACGCATAAGTTTTAATGTGTAGCGAATAAACGCGAGAGAAATATACATCATCAGTAACCATGAAATTAATTTTGAGAACCCTCCTAAACCTGTCCTCATGATATTCTCCGTGAATAAATTATATCCCAAACCAACCCCTTTAAATGAAGAAATGATAATGATTAAAAGAAGAATTAATGAAAACTCTTTCCAATATTTTTGATAAACCTGTGATGCCTTTGATACCATTTTTGCTGGGCACACCTTATGTTTCTTAATCATACAGTTTTGATTATAACAAAAAACAATAATTTTGCACAAGGAAAAGGAGAAAAAATCTCTCCTCTATAGGAAGTGACTATCTCGGTTTCATAATCGGAAAAAAAATGACATCACGAAGATTCCCTTGTTCTGCGAGGAGTGCAACGAGACGATCGATTCCCATTCCGAACCCTGTCATAGGAGGCATCCCATGCTCCATTGCGGTGAGAAATCGCTCATCTACATCCATTGCCTCATCATCACCTTCCTGTTTTGCTTTCGCCTGTGCTTCGAGGAGCTCTCGTTGACGAAGGGGGTTCACGAGTTCTGCATACTGATTCGTAATTTCCGCCCCTGCTATAATGAGCTGTGCGACGCGCGCAGTATTATCATCGTTTTGTTGTGCGAGCGGCTTCAAGTCACCAGGATAATCCGTTACGAAAGTTGGGTGAATAATTCCGTTTCTCACGGATTTCTTGTAGATATAATCAATGAGATTCGCATCTCCAGTATTTTGAATATCTTCCGCAGAGAGACCATATTGCCGTGCCTTTTCCTCTAATTCTTTGCGACCCACATCTTGAATATCAATTCCTGCATGCTCCTTAAGAAGGTCAGGGAAACGAAGACGAGGCCATTCTTGGTCAAAGTTTACTGTATGTGTATCCCCATCCGAATCCTTCACCTCAAACTGCATCTTTCCAACCACATCTCGTGCGAGTTTTTTGAGAAGCTCCTCTGTCCATGTCATATTCTGTTCGAGTGTTGCATAGGCCGCGTACCACTCAATCATCGTAAACTCTTGAATGTGGGTAGGATCAGATCCCTCATTACGAAACGCCTTCCCTATCTCATAGATACGCGGATATCCCGCAGTCATAATTATTTTATGTTCAAGTTCAAGAGATATCCTCAACACCATTCCTATATCAAGATCGTTATGGTGTGTTTCGAACACCCTCGCCATTGCACCACCTGTACTATTCTGGAGAATAGGTGTTTCCACCTCAAGGAACCCACGCTCATCAAAAAAGTGACGAATTGCACGAATAATTTTAGAACGCGTAATAAATCGCTGAAATGCTTCCTGATCACCTATAAGCTGAAGGTAACGCTTACGATAAATCTCATCTTGATCTTTTAATCCCGCCCATTTTTCTGGGAGTGGACGAAGTGATTTCGTAAGCATATGAAAGTCATCAACGAGAATGGATTTCTCCCCCCTATCTGTTACAAAAAGTGTTCCTGAAAAAACGGCAAAATCTCCAAGATCATAGAGCTTCTCAAACATCTTCATTTTTTCCTTCCCAAGGAGATCTTTTTTGAGAACCACTTGAATACGCTCCGTTCCATCAAAAACCTTCGCAAATGTAATATTCCCCGCTCCGCGCTTCACCACAATCCTCCCCATTACTGAGAGATACTTCTGCTCCCCTTGGAATTCCTCAAAATGCTGAAGAATATCCTTGATAGTGAACTCCTGACGGACCTCTGGAATATACGCATATTCCCCTGCTTCCTCCAAGCGTGCAATTTTTTGAATACGGATATTTCGAATTTCTTCTTCACGAGACATACTAGGAAAGTATAAAGGTTGAGTGTGAATGTGCAAGAAAAAAAAAGGAGCTTACTCATCCTTTTTCTCGTTGTGTTCCTTATGCACCTTTTCTTGGGTATGCTTCTCTTTTTTGTGATGTGAAGCGTGAGAGTGATTTCCATGAATCCCTTCCTGTACGAGAAGGATGATAAGCCAAATCCATCCAATAACAGGAATGAATCCAATGAGAACCCACCACCCGCTCTTTCCAATATCGTGGAGTCGTCGAACTGTAATCGCAAGAGAGGGAATAAGTACGATAAGTGAGTAAATTGAATTGAAATCTCTGCTCATCCACGAGAGAACAACGCTAATAATAACATTCCAAAGAACAAAGTACCAAAACGCCTTCCTTCCTGTTCTCCCATGGAAGTCAGCATAGTGTCTTAACGCGTCAATATAGTAATCAAACATAGTAAAAAGATTATTAATAACTGAATAATTCTCTTGTGAGTATAGAACAATATTCGCAAAAAGTGAGTTTACAGATAAAAAAATATATGCTCTCAACAAACCACAAAGAAGTAAACGACCGCCGGACTGAGGTCCGGCGGCTTTGTATTTGCCCACTGTAAGTGGGCTAGGAGATGAGCTTGTCAAAGAGTGATGGGTGATCAACTTGGTTGTGTTTGTGTTGATGTCGTACATAC
>JALVJP010000090.1 GCA_027028225.1 Candidatus Parcubacteria bacterium | reverse complement strand
AAAACAAGAGAGCTAAAAGGTTTGCTTAACACTTGTAAATCTTTTGTACAAAATAGTGGCTTAATCATTACAGCAGATTTTGAAGATAGTTTTGAGATAGAGGGTGTCAAAGTTGAAGTTATACCTTTTTTTAAATGGTGTTTGATAAATAGAGGGTAATTTTAAAAGTAGAGTTTGAATATCTGGAGGATTCAATTCTTTATCATAGAGTAGGAAATAATTTAATGCAAGAGGATATGATGACAGAAAAACAACAAAAACTTATAGATATTTTAAAAGAGATGTCCCAGCTTGACAGAAGCGATATTTACCGGATTATGAATGCAAAGGTTGATGTTCAATGAGTAGTTATACACCCCCATATACCATTACCTCAAAAATACTGTTGCTAACTAACGAGATCACTGAGATGATCACCGAAGTTAGTGCGATCAAAAAGGAGAAATCTGCCCCGATACTGCGGAAAAAAAACCGTGTTCGCTCCATTACCGGCTCTTTACAGATCGAAGGAAACACTCTAAGTGAAGAGGAAGTGACTGCAATTATAGAAGGTAAAAGAGTTCTTGGAAGTGTACGAGAGATCGAAGAGGTTAAAGGTGCTATCAAAGCCTATGAGGATTTAGAGCAGTATGATGCTACAAAATTAGATGATTTGCTTTTGGCACATAAACGGATGATGGGTGGCATTTTAAAAAATGCAGGTTCATTTAGAAGGAGTAATGTCGGAGTCTATGGCAAAGAGGGTGTTTCTCATATAGCACCACCACCGTATCGTGTACCTGAGCTTATGGGTGAGCTGTTTGAGTGGCTTGGTAAAACCAAAGAGCATCCGTTGGTTGCTAGTTCGGTATTTCACTATGAGTTTGAATTTATTCACCCTTTCAGTGATGGCAATGGTCGCATAGGAAGACTTTGGCAAAGTGTGATACTCGGTAGTTTTCGTAATATTTTTTACTATGTGCCGATAGAGAGTGTGGTTAAAAAGCATCAAAAAACTTACTATGAATCCCTTGAAGCAGCGGGATTTGTTGGTGAAAGTACCCCTTTTGTTGAGTTTATGCTTGAGAGTATTCATCTGTCTGTAAAAGATTTTCTCAAAGAGTACCAAAAAAGTGACCAGAAAAGTAGCCAAAAAAGTGACCAGAAAATTTATGAACTCATGGGACAATATAATAAGATTACGATCAAAGAGCTTGCTTTAAGACTTGATATGAGCGAATCCGGTATCAAAAAAATGATCATTAAACTAAAAAAAGAGGGTAAAATAGCAAGGGTCGGCAGTGCTAAAGGTGGATATTGGGAGGTAAAAGATGAAGTTTAATCAAAAGCTTTCACTCAATGCCTATATGATCTCTTTGTTTTTTAGAGAGTATAGAAGAACTTAGCCGTTTTGTGTTAAAATTATCTCAGTAATAATAAATTAAAAAACACAAAGGTATAAATATGGATGCAAAGATATTTTTCGGAAGCAGTGAAGAGACTAAGAATGAGTGGAGAGAGATAAGAAATCCTTATAAAAATGAGGTTGTTTCAAAATATCCCTTATGTGATAAAAATGATGCGAAAAAAGCGCTTGATATAGCACAAAAGGCTTTTAAAGATACTAAAAATTCTCTGTTGAATCAGCGTGTAAAATGGCTTGAAGATGTTGCTATAAAATTACAGGAGCAAAAAGAAGATATTGCAAAAACGATAACTGATGAAGTGGGTAAACCTATACAATTTTCTCTTATTGAGGTTGATAGATGTATAGAAACGATAAAATTATCTATCAATGCGGCAATTGATCTTGAAGGGGAGATGATCAATACCGATGCGATGCCAAGTGGGAGAAAAACGATAAGTTTTTACAAAAGAGTTCCAGCAGGTGTCGTTGTGGCGATCACTCCTTTTAATTTTCCGTTAAATCTTGTTGCTCACAAAATTGCGCCGGCTTTGATAGCCGGAAACAGTGTTGTTCTAAAACCGACTCCCGAAGCTCCTTTGAGCGCTTACAAATTTGCAAAACTTTTTATAAATAGTCCTTATGCGATAAAAGATGCTCTTAGTGTTGTTTACGGAGATGCAGAGGTTGGAAGCACTCTTGTTACAAGCGATATTCCAAGAGTTATAAGCTTTACAGGAAGTGTGCCTGTTGGAAATATCATCATAAAAAGTGCGGGGATCAAGAAAGTCTCCTTAGAACTTGGCGGAAATGCGGCTACTTTTATCCAAAAAAGCGCAGATCTAAAAACAGCAGCGCAAAAATGTGCAATAGGCTCTTTTTATAATTCCGGACAGGTTTGTATCTCTTTACAAAGAATTTATGTTCAAGATGAGATCTATGATGAGTTTGCAAAATTGCTTACTCAAGAGGCGGCAAAATTAAAGATCGGAAATCCGTATGAAGAAGATACATTTTTAGGACCTCTTATCAATGAAGATGCCGCAATAAGGGCTCAAAATTGGGTTGAAAGCGCTGTAAAAGAGGGAGCAAAAGTACTTTGTGGAAATAAAAAAGAGGGGAAAATCTTTTATCCGACGGTTATGGGTGATGTAACCGATGAGATGAAGATCGTTTGTGAAGAGGTTTTTGCTCCGATAGTCTCTTTGGTTAAAGTAAAAGATTTTGATGAGGCGCTCACTAAAATAAACAAC
>JALVJP010000089.1 GCA_027028225.1 Candidatus Parcubacteria bacterium | reverse complement strand
CCTCTCCCCACCTTTAAATAGAAACTCAACAACAAACTTCAAGAGAAAAAACTTTTGAAGAATTATCAGCATTTACTAGAGTAATGAGTATGAAGAAAAGGAGAGGAAATAAGAGAAAACACATAATGTTTGAAGAGAGAATGAAGATAGAACATTGGTTAGATGTTCATATTCCACAGAGAGAAATTGCAGAGAGACTCGGAAGATCTCCATCAACAATTAGTAAGGAAATCAAAAACAATTCTGTACTGAACAGGAAAACGGGAAAGAGAGAATACAGAGCATATAAAGCGCATTTGAAAGCATCTGTACGACAGAGAGAGAAAAAGGTTCAATGCTTTAAGTTATCACAACCAGAGTATGCTCAATTGAGAAAACTCATAGAGGAACGTATACCACAAGGGTGGTCTCCAGAATCGTTATCTTCCTTTTCTAAAAACGAAGAACATGGTTTTCAATACGTTTCTCCTAAAGCTATTCGAAAGTGGATACAGAAGAGAAGACCACATCTCGAAAGACATCTCTTCTGGAAGAGAAATAACAGGAGAACAGGTCCAAAGCGTAAGAAATCTCCATTTTTAGACGATACTGAGAGAAAAACGATGCAAGAGAGAGAAGAACTGTTTCCGAACATCAACAACGAGTTCGGTCATTGGGAAATGGACTTTATCGTATCAAAACAGAGTTCCTCAGTCATCCTTGTGATTACAGAGAGACTCACAAAGTTAACAAAGATAAAACGATTGGAGAAGAGAAAAAATGACTCCGTAAACGAAGCCATCTTTTCTCTCTTAGAAAATGAAGTTGTTCGTAGTATCACTACGGACAACGACATTGCTTTTCAACACTGGAGAGTGATTGAAAAGCAACTCAATACTAGCATATTTTTCACAGATCCCTATGCTTCTTGGCAGAAAGGTTTAGTAGAAAACATAAACAGATGGATTAGAGAGTTTATTCCAAAGAAAACAGATTTGAAGCTTGTGAGTGAAGAACTTCTTATGAGTATAGAGAACTACCTGAATCACAAAGCGAGAATAGTTCTTGGAGGATACACTTCCTATGAGAAGTTTTGTTTCTTAAAGAATGGTGTTAGAATTCACTCGTTGTTATTCGATTTACCTGAGAAGGTAAGTTGAAAGTTTCTATTTTGGGGTAGATTGAGCTTAAATCGTTTTTTGAGATCAAGTCGTTTGTTAAAAAAGTTGTCTAGGTTGTTCATATATTTGTATTATATCACTTAATTTATAACTGTTCAAGTGTTTCCGCAAGTAAATCCGCAGTAACTGCTCCTAAGCTATGTGGAGATGGACAGAGAATTCCTTTCTTGTAATTCTTTACAATGTCATCTGCATCGTTTCCAAGTCCAATTCCCACCACAATAACCCCTTTCTCGATGAGACTCTCTTGTGCGCGTTGTAAATCCGCCGGGTTAGAAGAGATTCCATCGGTAATAACAATAACAATCTTCCGATATTCTCCACTTTGAATTTTTTCAATAGTATCCTGAGTAATACTATTTGATATTTCTTGAAGTGGTCGGTAATCTAATGTTTCCCCTCCGGGGGTGCTTCCCAGTGTTTTGTAAGCATAGACACGATCTTTTGTACTCAATTCTTTTCCTAAAGGTTTAATAATCCCCACTTCAGATTCACCACCAAATCCCCACACCTCTGTTTGCACATTAAGGTCTCTTTCTGGTGATAAGTGTACATTCTCTAAATCAATACTAAACTCACGCAACATCTCAAGAAAGAGTCCAACGGCGATGCGTTGTTGGTGTGCTTTTCCCCCTTCCATAGAACCTGATCTATCACACACAAGCGTAACATCAAAGTTGCCCACCATACGCGCCGGTTTTTCAACTCGCTCAAAATCTTGCCATATTTTTTCAGGGAATTTCCCGGTAATACCACCAGATACGACAGATACATAATCATCAAGTTCCGACCCCTCATCGAGATTTGTTTTTAAGTGCTGTTGTGGTGGTTGTCGTTTGGTAATAATCTTTTGGAAAATATCTCTCAGTTCATCAACGACTCTTTCGTTTGTTTCTGGATTTGTGAGATTTTCAATCTGCGACCAAAAACGCTGATAATTTTTTAAATCCTGTGTGCTTACCCCCTCCCGTTCCGCAAGTGCTCTTAATTGGCGTTCCTCAAGGGAAATGCTGTCTTGTGTATGTGATTTTTCATATTCTCTATACTCTTTGACCGCTTCTTGTATTGATTCTATTGGTGTTGCCTGTGGGTTTTTCCGTTCGTATTCTTTATATGCATCACCGAAAAAATCATCTTCGCTTTTTGGTTTCTCAATACTATTCTGTGAATCTGACTTACCGGCTTGTGAGTCGCCTTCTTGTGAGTCGCCTTCTTGTGAGTCGCCTTCTTGTGAGTCGCCTTCTTGTGAGTCGCCTTCTTGTGAGTCGCCTTCTTGTGAGTCGCCTGATTCAGAATTTTCCGATTTTTCATCTTTTTTGTCAAGGTTTTCTTGTTCTGCTTTTTTCTGTCTATCGCCACTACCTTCTTGCTCTTTCTCTTTGCTGTTTCCTTGTTGTTGCTGTTGTTGCTTTTCTTCTTGTTCCTCTTTTGCCTTCTGCATGAGTTTTAAAAATTCCGGTTCGATAAATGCTTCTTGCAACTTCAAACGCAAAGCCATATTCGTTTCCGGAGATGTCATCACATCAAACATTTTTTCTCCATTCTCAAATTCCATCGACTCTATTTTTTCAATAATAGATTGAACACGCGGATCCACAATTGTCTCACGATCCGGCAACATCTTTCTGCGCAATAATGCAAATGCAAATTGCAAGTGTAAAGGTTGTTTTCTCAAATCATCATCGGGAAAGTTAAAGTTTTTATAAAGTTCATTTTTTGTATCAATGAGTGTTGGCGCTCTCTCTAATACAGTCCTATTCATTTTTATGTCATCAATACAATTATCAAGAATAGCAAGCCCTTTACTACGAGATATCTTGTTGTAATGTTTCTGCCAAATCGTTTTCCCATCAGTTTTACCATCATGATACTTCATCAACTCACGAATTTCACGAAAATGTTCATACTCATGAAGAAAGGCAAAAAACGAAGCCTCATCACCATATCCGGCTTTACGAAATACATCCATCGCAACATAGAGATTTCCATTTTTAAGATCTATTGCAAAAGTCCCCTGCTGAAATTGAGGGAGCTCCTTGTGAGATTTTATAGAAATAGAAGAATCACCTGCATAGCTTTCGAAGAAAAGTCTATGCTTTGAATAGAAATCCTCAAATTCCCTATCAATTGTTTTTTCTCTACCACCGCCATCTTTTCCATTTTTGTCTTCCTCGTGTGAAAGCTTAAATACTTTTGATTCAAAACTCATACAAAATTATTATATCACTCTCTCGGAAAAAAAGTCAATAACTGCACTTGAATTAACTCTTGGAGGCACCCTAAGCTTCACTAACAATATTACACTTCTCCCCCTCATTTTCTGCAAATGCTCGTGTATCGACAACCTCATCATCTTCATCAACAATTTCTCCGACAAGCTGTTCGAGCACATCTTCAAGAGTAACGAGTCCACTGGTTCCATTAAATTGATCTTTTACAATTGCAATTTGCTCTCTTCTCGTAAGGAAAAGCTGAAGGAGATCGTCTACACGCATATCTTCATTTACATAGAGCACTTCTTGAACAAACTCTTCAACAGTCCTCTCTTCTTCATCTTTCGCTAGTGCAATGAGAAGTTGTTTTCGATAACATACTCCTATTACATCATCAATTGACTCTTCATATACTGGGATACGAGAGTTATTGAGATTAAAAATTTCTTCTTTTATTTCCTTAAGAGAGGAATCCTTTTGAAATGCAGAAATAACAATGCGAGGGGTCATAATATCTTTTGCGGTAATATCATTGAGAGTAAATACTTTTTGAATGAGATCTCTTTCATCTTTTTCAATACTCCCCTCTTTGTGTCCAAGCTCTGAGAGCATATGAATTTCCTCCTCTGATACGAGATGAGATTCCTTTATGAAGGGAGCGGTGAGTTTTTCAAGAAGCCAGATAAAGGGAAAGAACATTTTTTGAAAGAAAAGGATAAATTTTGCAGCTCTCAATGAGATATATTCTGCATTATTCTCTCCTATCGTTTTTGGGAGAATTTCCCCAAAAATAATAATGAGAATTGTGACAATTGCGGAGATGATTCCAATCATTTTATCTCCAAAAATCTTCGTTGCGACAACTCCAACAAACATAGAACCAACAATATTTACCGCATTATTCCCTACCACAATAATCATTATTGCCCGCTGAAGATTTTCTTTTATCTTCATAAGAGCTTCTGCCCCTTTCTTCTTTTGCTCAAGGAGAAGATGTACTTTTGATTTTGGAATAGAAAAGAGCGCCGCTTCAATTCCTGCAAAGAAAGCCGAAGCAACAATCACGATTACAATAAGTAGTATAAGACTTGTCATACAACGACTTCATTATATTGGAGAAAAAGATTCTGCCAAGAAAAAAAGCTCTTATCGAACTCTTTCCTGTTTAACATCCCGTAATCTCTTGCCCACTTGCTCTCTCTTCCTGCTCTACAAGTGTTTTGTTTTTATCTCCATCAACGCATGCATATTTCCCATTTGGCAACTTCGCTGTATATACAAAATTACTTCCACCATCCAATGAAATGTAGAGTGGATCAGAATTTGGAGATGTGCGAAGAATATCATTGTTGTAACGTATAACCCTCTCATATGCGAGTATATCAGAAAACGAATTTCTCTCTGTTTTAAAATTCAGAAGTTCATTCTTAGCATGTAAAAGTAATGCTTTTATTTCGGTATCGAGTCCGGTATTCTCGCTTTCTTGAGCACTCTGACCCTCTTGTATTGTGGGGTTAGTGTTAGTATTATCTACAGCACCTTCATTCCCCTGCGAAGAATTCACTTTTCCATACTCATTAATAAATGCATCTCGCGTAAGAGGTCCAAATATTCCATCATCCTTAAGAGATAGGTTTCTTTGAATTTGTATTACTGCATTCGTCGTCATAGGACCGTATTTCCCATCAATCTTGAAATCTTTTCCAAGATTGAGAACACTCTTAAGTGCTTCTTGTAGTTTCTTCACTCCCCCAATATTATTCGATCCGGGACGAAGCGTGCTACTCGGAAGAGAAAAGGGAACAATATTCTTTTTAGGAGAATCGATAATTTGCTGAGTCTGTAAATCGTTTCCACTCTCTTCCTTCTCATACAGATTCTCAAGCAATGTATTCTCTTCCTCGTTTGTTCCAACAGCAACTCCAACGAGAGCGCTTAGTGTTTTCTCTCCTGCAATACCATCTTGCTTAATTCCTATAATACTTTGAAACCTCTTCACCATAGATATTGTCATAGGTCCATATTTTCCGTCTAACACAAATGAACTATCAAGACCGAGTTTTACTTTAAGCGCTTTCTGCATTTTTTTTACATCATCATTTTTCATTCCTGGTCGTAGTGTCTCTCCGGGAAATCTATAAAACTCGATACTACGAACACGCATACCTTTATATGCATCCGACTGAAGAGTCTCATAAACATTTGATAATATAATAAACCTATTAACAGCATCAACTTTCTCCTCAAAAGTGTTAAGAAAACGCATTGAGGTTCCCTCTATTTGTAAGAACAAAATATATCCAGTGTCCTTTTTATCAAGAAGAGAAAATTCTGAAGTACAGAAAGAACCATCGTACTGAAGTGTGGGAACTGATTTTTCATTTCCTAAATAGCGGTTATATACAACATGACCATCCTCTATTTTTTTCTCATAAAGTCCAATTGCAAGATTCTTTGAGGTAAGAAATTGCTCAATACTCGCACTTCTTGGAAAAGCACAAGCAGCAAAACCTACAAAGGGAAATACGAAAACACCAATGAACACAGTTGCTAAATATCTGTATACCTTCATCATAACAGTCTAAGTATAGCAAAATCTCCTTTTAAAGAGAAGTAAAAGCGCAATACTATGTTATTGATAATTAATCTAGTAGAGACTAAAATAATGTTTCAATTATTTTCTCTATTAAGAAAATCAAATAGATTGTAAAAAATTTGTGCACCAGCTGTAGTATTAGGAAACGCGGAAGGGTGAAACTGAAATCCATATATACTTCTTTCCTTATGTTTGAATGCTTCAACTCCAAACTCAGAGACCGCAAGCGGAATAAGTTTGTCAGGGAGACTTTCTACAACCCAACGATGTGACTCAAACACAGAAAACTGAGAGAGGTGAGAAAAAATGATACATTCACTATCCAAGACAGAAAGTGTAACTACCCCATGAACCTTATTCTCCCTTCTCTTAAGTTTTGCTCCAAGAGTATGTGCGATAAGTTCAAAACCAAGACAAATCCCTATAATAGGCTTATCACTCTCTTTAATAAGAATCCGCTCTTGTGCGTAAAAACCTTCATCGTTCAACACAGGAATAGAGCTACTCCCAGAAAGAATAATACTATCAGTATACTCGATATCATCATATGTGAATTCACCTGCCCCCTTCACATTCAATTCCGCTCCGTAATTAAGAATAAGTTCTTCCAAGCCTTGAATACGAGCGCTTTTATTGTCAATAAGAAGAATACGCATAGTTTATGAACCTATTCCCTGGAGAAAATATCCAACAAGGAACGAAATAATAGAAGCAGTTCCTCCGATAAGAACAGTTCTTAAGATACTCTTGGTGTGTGAAGTTTTTGTTACGCGAGCACCGATGTATCCAATAAAGACGAATGATAGAAATGCGAGTGCAATTGAGAGTACAACATCTTTCCCATGGAAACTCTTCGAAAAAATAGAGATAAGAAATGGAAAGACGGGAAGTGATCCAAGCGTCACGAATGACGCAAATGTAACAAGTGCTTTTTTCATTGCAATCTTTTTACTCTGTTCCTCATTTCTACGAAGATCCATTTCAGAAAGTGCAGAGAGGTAGTTGGAAGATCCCATAGAAAAACCATCCGCGAGCACATTTGCAAAACCAAGAATAAAAATATACACGGGAGAAAGATTTGCTCCTATTGATGCGGTAACAATCGCAAAAGTTGTAACTACTCCGTCAATAGATCCGTACACAAACTCCGGGAGGTAGGTATTAAAAAAACGATGTATCATATAGGTCGCATTGTAATGAAATGTAACAAAAAGAAAACAGGGCTAATCGCCCTGTTTTTTATTTCTTTCTTTTTTGAGGATTTTTTGCAGTAAAGCTACTGCCGCATAATCCTCCCTCTCGAATGCTTCCCAAAGGAGCTCTTCGAGTGTTTTGTGGGCTGGGAAGAATTGCTCCCAATCTGTACGCCCTATATGAGGGGCTATAAGTTCATCTTCAAGAAATATTTCTTCCGGAGTAGATTCCGGTATGAGATGAACAACACGTGCTTCGAAATTTCTAAGAATGAAAAACTCCTCAGGATTTTTCGAAACATACTCCATCGTATCAGGAGAAGATTCCTCCCACGCGGAAGAACTCAGCGGAGAGAAATCAACCTTAAAATCATTTTCCGTCACACCTTCTCCTACTCTTGCAATATAGAAGTAAGGAGTACCTCTTCTCAAATAGAAGGAGGTGTAGATTCTTGCATTCCATGGGATAGCAAAGGTATCTTTATTGAAGTTTGCTTCAAAAACTTCAACGAACCCGCCACTACCGACCGTAAGTTGACCCAATGTTGCAGGTCTTAAAATGTTTATTTTTTTCATAATATTTATTTTTTTAAAATCCCACCCTATACTTCCATTTTT
>JALVJP010000088.1:9474-22282 GCA_027028225.1 Candidatus Parcubacteria bacterium | reverse complement strand
CATTCCGCACTTGATTCAGAATCCACTTTCACTGTCATTCCGGGCTTGACCCGGAATCCAGAGAATATGAATGCTGTCCTTATCAGTAAGTAGTAATACTCCTAGATTCCCGCTGGAGCCTGTGCCCGCGTAGGCGGGTACGGGAATGACAAAGCACTTTGTGCTTTGTCTAAAAGGTGGGCGAGTGCATTGCACTCGCCCGCCTCATCATTCCGGGTACTGAATCAAGTTCAACATAAACCATGACCGGAATCCACTTTCCCTGTCATTCCGGGCTTGACCCGGAATCTAGTAAATAAACACTTTGCTTATTCTGTAATGTAGGCGGTGATACTCCTGGATCCCGGATCAAGTCCGGGATGACAGAAAGAATTACTTTGCAATTCTTTCTGAAGGCGGGGTGTGCATTCGCACACCCCGCCTGTCATTCCGCACTTGATGCGGAATCTAGAGAATAAGCACGCTGTTTATTTTCTTAGTATAGTCGCTGATACCTCTGAATTAAGAAAGATATAGCTTCAAAAAATTTGAACTGACTTTTTCACGATCGTGAAAAAGTCAGTTCAAGTTGTAGTAAGAAGTAAGAGCGTTAGTGAAATCGAAATTTAACAAAACAGAATTGATGATAGGAGAAGGGGCGAGCGCGTAGCGCTCGCCCCTTTTTATCTTTCCTCTATAAACTTACTTCGATAACTCTTCCTCAAAAAGTTCTGTTACCACTTTTGGATTCGCAGATCCTTTTGTTTCTTTCATTGCCATTCCTACAAAAAACTTCATCAACGCTTCCTTTCCCGCACGATAATCCTCTACCTGTTGTGGATACTGCTCAATAATTCCTCGCACAAGCGTGCGGAGTGCTTCTGGATCAGAATTCTGCACGAGACCAAGACGATTTGCAATCTCTTCAGGATCTCCTCCCTGCTTCACGAGTTCGAGGAGGATACGACTCACCGCAGAGGAGTTGAGGGTTCCGTCCTCCTTCATTTTCATCAGTTTTACAAACGCGTCAGTGGTGAGATGCACAAAAGGATCCGACACCCCTTCTTCACTTCTCACGATTCCTGGGAGATCAGTCGTAAGATAGTTCACCGCACTCTGCACCTCTTTCCCTTCGAGCTGAGAGAGAAGAGTATCAAAGAAATCTCCATACGCGCGATTCACTACAAAGAACTCTGCATCTTCATCCTTTAAGCCAAGCGTCTGTGAGTAGCGAGCTCTTCGCTCCCATGGAAGCTCTGGAAGACCCTCCTTCATCTCATCGAGATTGAAAATCTCGTGGAGGTAGAGCTTTGGGAGATCTGGTTCTGGGAAGTAGCGGTAGTCCTTCGCGTTCTCTTTTGAACGCTGTGAAATTGTCTTCTGCTCATTTTCATTCCACCCTCTCGTCTCCTGCACAATCGTTCCTCCTGATTCTAATACCTCAATCTGTCTCCTAATTTCATACTCTGTTGCCCTCCCCGCAGCGGAAATGGAGCCAATGTTCTTCACCTCTACCTTCGTCCCAAACTCATCTGTCTTTGAAACGGATAGGTTTACCTCTACGCGCATCTGCCCCTTTTCTATGTTCGCGTCACTCGCCCCAAGGTAGCGAAGGAGAAGTTGGAGCTCTCGCGCAAAACGCACAACATCTTCCGAACTATGGAGCACTGGTTTTGTTACCAACTCCATAAGAGGAGACCCTGCACGGTTGTAATCGACGAGACTATAACCATCAAAGTGTTTGAGTGTCCCTGTATCCTCCTCAAGGTGAATGCGTTCAAGTGCAAACCCTGCAATGCTCCCTCCTGAGACAATTGGGTACTTATACTGGGAAATCTGATACCCTTTTGGAATATCTGGGTAGAAGTAGTTCTTTCGGTCAAACTCAGTGAAGTTCGCAATATCTCCCCCAACCGCAAGCCCAATACGGACCATATGCTCAACCGCTTTCCTATTAATCGTAGGAAGTGTCCCTGGATGAGCAAGATCAATAGGAGAGATGTTCCAATTCGGTCGTGTCTCATCAGGATTGTTGAGAGAGCGAGAAAACATCTTCGTTTTCGTCTTGAGGTGCGCGTGAATCTCAAGCCCAATCGTCACCGTGTATCCTTTTTCTTTTGCGATATCCATACGCGCTATGGTAGCATGTTTAGGAGCTTTTTCCACACAGAGAAAAAATACGCAAGATTTTTCCTCTCTATTTTCTGTTACAATATAGGTATGAAAAAGCTTACCCATCTCCATGTTCACTCCCACTACTCCCTCCTCCAAGGGCTTCCAAAAATTCCCGAACTTATTGCGCGTGCAAAAGAGCAAGGGCACGATGCGCTTGCGCTTACCGACTACGGAGCGATGTATGGAATCATTGAATTCTATAAGGAGGCAAAGAAACAAGGAATAAAACCGATTATCGGACTCGATGCCTATATGGCATTCCGAAAGATGGAGAACAAGGAACACGGGATCGATACGAAACGCTACCCATTCACGCTCCTCGTAAAAAATGAGAAAGGGTACCACAACCTCATCAAGCTTGTTACCCAATCACACCTCAAAGGGTTCTACTACCGCCCTCGTATGGATAAAGACCTCCTCCGTCAGTACTCAGAGGGGCTCATCTGCCTCTCAGGACCGGTGTTTGGTGAAGTGGGGCAGGCAATCCTCACGAAGAACTTTGAGAAAGCAAAAAGAATTGTGCAAGAGTACCAAGATATCTTTGGAAAAGAGAATTACTTCATTGAAATTATGTTCAACGAACACATCGAGGGACTTCGCGAAATCAATGCTGACCTCGCTCGCCTCGCAGAAGAAACGGGAGCGGAGCTCGTCGCGACGCAGAACATCCACTACCTCGATCCAGAAGACCGCGAGGCTTTCGACACCCTCCTCGGAGTATCTCGAAGCGGAACGAAAGTCCGTCCCGGCTTTATGCAGGGAAAGTTCCACTTCCCGAGCGACGAAGAGATGTGGGAGAAATTCAAGGATTACCCAGAGGCGGTTGAAAACACCAACAAAATTGCAGATCGCTGTAATGTAGATATTGATATTGATTCATGGTACTTTCCTGAGTACCCGATTCCTGAAGGAAAAACCTACGATGAAGTGCTCCGCGAGCAAACCTATGCAGGAATTGCAAAGCGAGGAATGGAGCGCACGAAAGAACTTGAGGATCGTATAGAATACGAACTGGAAATTATTCGCTCAAAAGGATACTCCTCCTACTTCCTTATCATGTCGGACCTTGTGCAGTCAGCAAAAGAGATGGGAATTTACACGAATACGCGAGGTTCTGCTGCAGGTTCGCTCGTTTCCTACCTCAACTTCATTACGAAAGTAAATCCTGTAGAGATGAACCTCCCTTTCGAGCGATTTATGAACCCAGGACGAAAAGGAATTCCTGATATCGACCTTGATATTTCTGATATTTACCGCGACAAACTCATTAACTACGCACGAGAGAAATACGGGAAAAAAGCTGTTGCACAGATAGGAACATTCGGAACGATGGCGGCGAGAGGTTCTGTTCGTGATGTTGCTCGTGCGCTCGACTACCCATACGAACTTGGAGACAAGATTGCGAAGCTTATCCCGCTCGGTGCACAAGGGTTTCCGATGACTATCGATCGCGCAATGGAAGAAGAGAAAGAGTTAAAAGAACTCTACGAACAGGATGCTGATGTGAAGAGAATTATCGACCTTGCAAAGAAAATTGAGGGTTGTGCTCGACACATTTCTGTTCATGCAGCAGGAGTCGTCATCTCCCCTACCCGCGTAGATGATTTCTGCCCTGTTCAGCTCGACCCGAAAGGAGGAAAGATTATCACGCAGTACGATATGTACACAGGAGATCGTGATGGGGTGGTAAACCTTCCGAAATTTGACTTGCTTGGAATTCGAAACCTCACCATCCTTGAGAGTGCACGGAAGCTCGTAAAAACACTTCGTGGAGAAGAGATTGATCTCAACACAATTTCACTTGAAGATAAAAAAGTGTATAACCTTCTCGCACAAGGACGAACACTTGGAGTCTTCCAGATGGGAAGTGCAGGAATGACAAAATACATTATGGACCTAAAGCCAACTGATATTCATGACATCAACGCGATGATTGCGCTCTATCGTCCTGGTCCAATGGAGTTTATCCCTGAATACATCAAGCGAAAGCGAAACCCAAAGCTCGTTCGTTACCTCGACCCGAGAATGGAGAAAATCCTCAAACCAACCTATGGAATTCTCATCTACCAAGATGACGTAATGATGATTTCAGTAGAACTTGCAGGCTTCTCGTGGGGAGATGCGGACAAGCTCCGAAAAGCAATCGGAAAGAAGATTCCAAAGATGATGGCGGAGCAGAAAGAGAAACTCATCAATGGATGTATTGAACATGGGATGAAAAAAGAGATTGCAGAGGAACTCTGGCATCAGATTGAAACATTCGCGGCGTATGGATTCAACAAGGCACACGCAGCGAGCTACGGTCGCATTAGCTACGAAACTGCGTATATGAAAGCAAACTACCCGCTCGAGTATATGACTGCAATGCTCACTGCGGAATCAGGAGACACTGACAAAATCTCAGAGATTATTGAGGAAGCAAAGGTTCTCGGAATTGATATTCTCCCCCCTGATATTAATGAGTGTTATGGTGGATTTACCGCAATTCCCGGTGGTGGTGAAAACGGGCGAGATGCGATTCGCTTCGGCTTCTACACCATCAAAAATTTTGGAGAAGCAATTGCGGATGCAATTATCCAAGAACGAGAAGCAAACGGACCATTCCGTTCACTCGAAGATTTCCTCAAACGCATTCGTCACAGGAACTTCAACAAAAAGTCACTCGAAGCACTCATTATGTCGGGAGCGCTTGATATGTTTGAAAATCGCGGAGTTCTTATTGAAAACATTGAAGAGCTCGTTGCTTACAACAAGGCGAGTCAATCACTTTCAAATAACCAAGATTCGCTTTTTGGAGAAGAAACGAGTCACATCCGACTCCACAGAGGAAACAAACTGACTCTTACAGAGAAACTTAAGATGGAACGAGAGATGCTTGGAATCTATGTCTCTGGTCACCCACTCGATCCTTACAAGAAACGATTCGAGGCAACAAAAAGTAGCATTCGCAGTGTTATCGAGTCAGGGAGTGAAGGAGCTGTGGTCATTCTTGGCGGAATCATTGAAGAACCTAAACTTATCCATACAAAAAAAGGAGATCGTATGGCATTCTTCTCATTGAGAGATTTTGAAGATTCAATTGAGGTCGTCGTCTTTCCAAAAATCTACAACGAGGTTCGCTCAATTCTCGAGGAGGGAAATGTCGTTGCGATAAAAGCGAAAGTTTCAATACGTGACGGAGAGAAAAGCATTCTGCTTGAAGGGATGAAATTGCTTACAGAAGAAAAAACAACTTAGAAAAGCTAAGTTGTTTTTTTTATTTGAGGAGTGCAGATACATCTCCCATTCCTCCTCCATTCTTTCGAAAGCTTCCAGAAACATCGCTAAGTCCTAATGTTCCTGTGAGAAGTCCCATAATACCAAAGACAGATACCATAATCGCCATACCTATAATTCCCCATAGTATATGCTGTTTTCCTTCTGTGAGATCTTTCTCTTCTTGCTTCGCTTTCAAAAAAGCAAAGAGACCCCAGAAAAACTGAACGAAAGCAACTGCAAAAAGGACGAGAATAATTGGGTTGATAATATGTCTATTCACCTTCGCAAGGAATTGAGTAAGTCCATCTGCATGCGCAACAGGAATTGCAATGTATTCATAGAAAAAATGATAGAACATATACGAATTATATCATCAAAGGAAAAAGAAAAAAGCGGTTTATAACGCTTTTTAAATAATTCATTAGAACTGAACACTAGGTAAGTTTTCACTAGTAATTTGTGGATTTCCAATACCGAATGTTCGTTGGATAACAGCAATAAGTCCCCATACAGATAGTATAACAAAGAGTCCTATAATACCTTTCGTAATAATACCTTTTGCTTTATCTTTATCATCTGGATTCCCCGCAATTACATACCTTACTACCCCAAAAATAAAGAAGAGGAGTGCAGCCGTAATAACAATAGGAATAGAAACACTCAACAAGTCAGATATTTTTTGAAGAATACTTGTCGCATCTGCTCCTTGCGCAAAAGCAAACACAGGAACACTTACGATAATTCCACTAACAATTTTTTTCATATTAATTAAGTATCACAATATTAATTACTCCTGATAAGAATCAATTATATCCTCTCCACTGAAAACAAAATGTCTCAGTCTCAAGGCTCAACCCTTATTATAGAGGATAAAAATACAAAAACAATAGTAGAAATGTTCCAATAAATATGGTCAAAAGTTTTTGCAAAAACTTTGAGAGAAATTTACCCGTACTTCAAAACGAATTCTAAGATGGAGCACGGACTACTGGGATAAGATGGATACTACATTTATCATCTATGTGTAAATATCTACTTTCCGAAAAAGATATTGAAATCAGATTGAATCCCAAGCGTTGAGATAAGAAGATTTATTCCTACCCATGCGAGGAGGAATACCGCTATCCCTATAAGGAGATTCTTTACTGCACGTTTTGCTGCATCTCTCTTTGTAGTATTTCCACCAGAAAAGAGAAGTTGAAAACCAGCATAAGCAAACACAATTGCCGCGATCGGAACTGTTATAATAAAAATATAACTTATAACTCTTCGAATCATACGGATGAAATCACTCAACACACACATCCTCCCCCCCTTCCCTAAATTGTAACCACAATCAAGTGGAACGAGTTGTTCATCATCATTTCCTATTCCCTTATAGTCAGAATATGGATCATTCCCAGAAGCAAGAGAATTTACTCCATTATACTGATTAGTATTGCCACCTGCCGTACCCACATTTGTTTGTGAATTTCCACCTTGTCCTATTCGCGGGAGAGGAATTGTTTGGAGATCGATACTATTTATTGTTCCTTTAGAAGTTTTTATATGAAGTGCATAATTTCCTTCATCAAGAATTGGAGTATCAAGTGCGAAATGAACACCTTTCCTATAGAAAACAGGATTTGGTGTTATATCAGAAATCGTGGTAGTTATTTGATTTTCATTAAGGATATCAAAGTGGAGTTCTGTATTTTGAGGAAAATTAGCAGGGTGGTCTTTTTTAACATCCCCCTCAATATGATAGTAATATCCACCATTGGTATCTTGTTTTATTTCGACACTAATGTCTGGATCGACAACAATACTTGTTCTTGGAATCGCTGTTCCGATACTCTTCACTGAGGAGATAACATTACTCCCATTCAAATCGGAACTAAAGAATACTGAATAATCTTTTCCCTGTTCTATAATGTCAATAATTCCATAATCATCACCGTCAAAGTTAAATAACTTATGACTATCCCTTACATAACAACCTGGAAAATTTGGACCAGAAAAACTATTCAATCCAGATCCCCCTTTAAACTCACAAAGAGCTTTCCTCTTCCCAACCCCTCCTTGAGCAGATTCAGCGAGAATGAGGTAAATTGTTTCATCTCTCTGTCGTTGTATCATTCCCCCACTTTGAGATACAATACGAAGACCCCATATCTCCTTTCCATCTTTTACAGAACGCGCAAAAGATGATTCTCCAATATCAAAAGATACACTATTACCATTACCTGAAGAGAATGAAGAATTTTGTGAAATTTCCCTATCTTGAGGAATCAAGGTCATATCACTATCTAAATTCAAAACACCATTTGCTTGGTTGGAAAGATAAAAAACATAATCATTCCCAGCTCTAAAGAAATCATTATCAATAGGAGAACTATCACAATTGTGATTAGTACCATCTGGATAGGAAATCGTTATAGGAGAACTATTTCCTGACGGAATATGACAAAGAGTCGTATATTCCTGTTGCCCTCCATCCTCTGGTGTTCGTTGGGCGATAAGATATACATCTTCATTTCGAGATCGATTAAATTTTAAGTTTATCTCATAGAACCAGTGTTTCGGGTTTGTGTTTGTCTGTTTAAGAGTTGCTGTCGGTAAACCAACGTAACTTGTTGTTAACAACTGATTAGTATTTCCGTTAGCATTAGAACCGCCTTGCTGAGAGCTCCCAGAATAATGAGCTAGAGCTTCACTATAGTGACTGAGTTGAGACAAAGGGAAAACTTTTGTGTGAGTACTCCCACCAATATTACTTATAAACTTAACTCTAGAACAATTTGTAAGATTGTAATTCTTATCTATCCAAAACATCACAAGAAACCCATCATCAATATGCTGATCAAATGCAAGTCGATAAGAACAACCGCTTGATGTCATACCTCCCCCATTACCCTCAAGATAAACAGAAACTGATTGATCTCCATGGAATCTTGCCATGATTGCCCAATGCTCATTATCGTTACCCTCGAAAGCAAAATACGGAGTATCCATAAAATCATTGCTTTGTGTTCCGCCGGATTGGCTTGATTGAGAGTTGTTATTATTAGAGTGATTGTTTATAAAGGAAATAACATCACTATATCCAGGAAGATCACGCAAAGCAAATACCTTATCGACACCACCAACAGTAAACCTTACATCACTACAACTTGTAAAATTAATTGAATTCATTGAAAGAGAATAACTCTCCATCGCCCCAACAGATACAGAATCATTCCTTATGATAGGGTAATTACACCCATTCTCTAAAGTAATAGATACCGGACTATTGTTAAACAGAGCAGAAATTTTAACGCTGTTAGCATCTACATTAAAGTGAGGACTCACCACAACATCACTTGCATATGTCCAATTAGGGAGGAAAAGAGTGAAAAAGAAAATACTAAAAATAAATTTCTTCATACGAAATATGTTAACATAAAAAAGTATTTATTTCTACTTACCTGTTTTATTTACTGTTTTATTAACAGTAGTATCGAGAATGCTCTGAATATCAGCATTAAGTTTGTTTATTGCCTGGTGCACTTCGATAGATTTTGCATTTATCGATCGAACGATATTCCGGAATACACTATCAGTATTCTTTGCATCAGGATCAAACCATGCATCTGCAATAATCGCTGATTTATAGATAACACTCTTATTTGCATCCTCAGGAATTGAGGTAAGGAGATCAAGTCGAACAGGAGCAACATGAAAACTATCAACAAAACCTTTTACAATATCTTTCCCTGTGAGTCGTGAAGCAACAAGAATTGCAGCTTTTAAATTCTTTGTATGTTTAGAGATAACAACCCCATACATCTCCCCAAATACTTTTTTTGTGGATGTTCCCTCTATCTGTGGAACAACTGCAATTCCAAAACTAAGATTTGGATTGCGCTTCGCCATATATTCAAGTTGACTCGCGCGATCAAAGAGAAGTCCAAGATCACCTGAAGCAAATTGGTTGCGAGAATCTTCTAGTGAAGCATTCCAAGAGTAATGCGAATTTCCTTTATCTTGAAATGAACTATAAAACAGGAGTGCATTCTTTGCGGCTTCTGAATTCTCTTCAGTAAGAGTGAGAATTGATTTCTTCTTTCCACTCACCTGATCATCTCCTACAATAGAATTCCCATTTTGAAGAAAGAGTGTAGAAATAATATCCTTTGCATGAGTTACATTATTGTAAGTTCCCATTGCAGCACCTGCAATTTCGATTGTTCCATACTCATCATGCTTTGTAATTTTTTGAGAGAAAGTAACAAACTCCTTCCATGTCTTTGGATAGGAAACGAGATAGGAAGACGCTATGAGCTGTTTATTATAGTAGAGAACAAGAGGATCTGTAAAAAAGGGAATGGCGAGGATACCAGATTTAGTGAGAAAAATATCTGCCTCCTTTACATATGTAGTGAGAAATCCTTCTTTAGGAAGACTTGTATAAGGAATAACGAATGCTTTATCTGCATTTCGTATGATCTCTTCATGGGACATAATAAAGAGATCTGGTCCATTTCCTGCAGCAAGTGCATCAACAAGATCTCTCTCGTAAGTATTCTTATCCTTGACTGAATAGACCACCTCAACATCTTTCGTCCATATTTTTTCTATATATGGGTGAATGATATTATACGGAATTGTTCCCCATATAACAACTTTTCCTTTTGCTGTCTTTGCACTATCACCTACTTTAATCATCCCAGAAAAAATAAGAAAACCGATAACTGTTCCTACAACAAAAAAAACTGTGATAATTCTTTTGAAACCAACTTCTTTAAGCATAACCAAAATAAATTATACATTGAATAGAGAAAATTACATCTTTTCAGCAAGAAACACATAATGATGTGCTCCTAAATCGTCAAAGCTTTTTTGAATGAGAAAATTAGCTTCTTCCACGAGTTGTTTCGCATTCTCTTCTGTCACGACATGATCTGGATGAGGACCTAGATGGCCAAATGATTCACTCCAATCAACAACGAGAAGTTTTCCTCCTGGCTTGAGAATACGATACGCCTCTCTTACTGCAGTAGGAATGTCTTCAAGTTGAAAGAGGATATTCGCCATGAGAACACAATCGATAGACTCATCGCGAAGCATACTCCCTTTTACCTCATCCACATCTCCCCAGACTGCATAGATATTTTGAAATCCACGCTTTTCTGCCTCCTTCTGAATATGATCGACCAAATCTTTTTGAACATCGATTGCGAAGATTTTTCTCATAGGAAATCCTTCTGCGAGAAGGAAAGTGTAAATTCCTGAACCAGCGCCGAAGTCAGCGATGTGTGCATCAGAACTGAGATCGCACACCACTATCACATTCTTTGGATCTAAAAATTGTTGTTCCATACGCTGTAAGTATACGCTGTATTGTGAGGATATGCAAAAGAAGCAAATTAATATTCTCTGCAATAGGAAAAGCGGATTTAGTTCGCAAATGCGAACTAAATCCGCTTTTCCTATTCCCTACTCTTCATCAACAAGTTCTATATGGTAATTGTTCAAATCTCTCTCTTCCTTTTCCTCACTCCTTACTCTCCTTGAGAACGAAACAATTGCAATGAGCGATGAAATCACTGTGAGAAAGAGAGCAATCGCGAGGGGAAGCATTGTTCCAAAAGGAGAGATTTCCTTCTCTCTCCTATATTCATCTTCCTCTTGTGAAAAGGTAACGAGCACTTTTCCAGGGTGTTCCTCAAGATAGCCCTGGAATGGATTACTTTCTCTCTCTTGGAAAAATGTAGGAAGTGAATCAAAATCAATATCCTCTTTCTCTATATCAACTTTCTCTTGCTTAACATGAAAATCTTTCGTATGTGATGCTTTTACTACGCGTTTCTGCTGTGAAGAGTAAGGTGGTACGGGATAACTCGATACAACGATATTCGCATTACTCACGAGAGATACCTTATTCTCTCTCGTGGAATATGGAGAGAAGCCAAGAGTCCTAAATGAAATTCGTAAAATTTCGTGAGGGAGGAGAATCGTCGCATGAGGAAATGCATACTTCTTTCCATTCCATCGGAGAAACCATCCTTCAAGTTCTATCTCGTTTCCACCGCTGTTTCTTATTACCACTCCATCATACGGATTTACCCTCTCAATTGTAATTGTCTCTCGCTCTTCAACATCAATAATCTTACGAAACAAAATTTCTGGTTTCTCTCCATACTGGTAAAAGAAAGGAGACGAATAGTATTCAAAGATAAAGAGGTATCTTCCAGGATGGATGTAACGGTTCACATACTCTTTCATTGATTTCCCAGTTTTTAGTAGATTTCCATCCCCAAAATTCACGAGAAAGAGTCCGTTATGAACCTCCTCATCCCCATACATTACTCGTATCTTTGCACGAAAGCGTTCTCCTGCGATAAGCTTTTGTGTAAACACTGGAACGAAAATGTGATATGTCGGATTCTCTTTAGAGATGTTCTCCTCGTTTGAAATTCCTTCTTGAGAAGTATCTCCTCCTGCCACACTTGTATTCTCATTACCACCGCTATTCTCTAAAAAAGAACTCATCGTATTTTCTCTTCCTTGTGTAGGATTTCCTTCTCTCCATGAACTACCGATATATTGTAAACTCTTTCCGTTCCCATTTCCTCCCCAATCACTCTGATAAGAAACTTCATCAATCGTCTCCTTTGCATTGTTTGCAATTCTCAATAGCTCTCCCGTATTGTTGAGAGAAAAACTTGCCTTTATGTAACGGTTTGATGACCCAAGTTCAGATCGAGCAGTATCGAGATTACGAACAATGAGCGCGTACTCACCAGGAGTAAGTTGGGTAAATCCATCTGGATGGAGTCCATGGTAGGTATTTCCCTCCCAAAAATACCATGAAGCAATATCAATGCTCTCACTCCCATCGTTGTAAATCTCCACCCACTCATGATCAGCATCAGCACCCTCAGGGTTATACATAACCTCATTAATTCTTAGGTGTGCGTCTGCATAAGAAATAAATGGGGTACAAAATATGAGAAATATGAAACTTGTTAAAACACGACGAAACATATGAATAGAAAAATACTTATCACTTATCTTCAAGGAGAATGTCCTCAAGACCCTCAACACTCTTCGTTTGTGAAAACTTGCTATCCTCTTCACTTCCCCTAAACTTCTCTTCTGATTCTTCTTTCTTGACAACTCGAGAAATGACAGAACTGAGAAGTTTCTTTGTATCTGATCCCGCATTCCTCTCTACCCGTTTCCTTTTCTTCTCTCGTTTTCCTACTAAGTGAGTTTTGGACGAAACATTCTTCACATCCTTTTCCGCTACAAGTTGATCGAGAAGTTTTTCAAGTTTTGGAGATACAAGCTCTTCCATCTCCTCAAGCACGGTGGTTCGGTTCTTGAAAGAATCGCTCTCGCTCTCATCTTTTCGATTTGTATTTTTAGAAAT